>JAEYZB010000223.1 GCA_023428205.1 Bacteroidota bacterium
AGGTTGTAGGGTAAGACTGCGTGCATCAGGCGTTGAGATGTTGGCTAATTGATTTAACGGAGTCATTGCTCCATACGCTTCGGCATTTATTCCGTCCAACATTTGTGCGGAAGCACGTCCCGCGCGAATTTTTGACAATTCAAATTCAAAATGCTCTAATGCTTTTTGCATTTGTTTTTTTACATCGTCTAAAAGCGATTTTACGTCAGCCTCTGCCATAATGATTGTTTTTTGCTTCGCGAAAGTAAGAAAAACAGTCGTAAGTCAAAAGGACTTTTCTCCTCGTTTTTTTGAACCATTTCAAATGGGTGAAAAAAACGAGCAATAGTTCAGCTTACAATAGTTCTTTTAGTAGTTGATCTGTTGTCAGGCCTTCTGCTTCAGCTTTGTAGTTTTTGAAAACGCGGTGACGTAAAACAGATAGCGCTACGGCCTGTACATCTTCAATGTCAGGGGAATATTTCCCTTTGGACGCGGCATGTGCTTTTGCGCCTAACACCAAGTATTGTGAAGCTCTCGGCCCTGCGCCCCAAGCGATGTAACTATTTACGCGCGGCAAAGAACCTTCTCGGTTCGGACGGGTTTTACTTGCGAGCTTCACGGCATATTCCAACACATTATCTGCAATTGGAATGCGCTTTATTAAGTTTTGGAAATAAATAATTTCTAAGTCAGTCATTTTCTTTTCTAACGAAATTTTTACGCCAGAAGTAGTTGTTTTTACGACATTGATTTCTTCCGCCAAACTCGGATAATCCAAATTTAAACTGAACATAAAACGGTCGAGTTGCGCTTCGGGAAGCGGATAGGTTCCTTCTTGCTCTATCGGATTTTGCGTGGCAAGAACAAAGAATGGAGAAGGAAGAATGTGTCGTTGTCCTGCGATGGTTACACTGCGTTCCTGCATGGCTTCCAATAAAGCCGACTGTGTTTTCGGTGGCGTACGGTTGATTTCGTCCGCCAAAACGATGTTGCTGAAAACAGGGCCGCGATGAAATTTGAAATTGCGGTTTTCGTCTAAAAGTTCCGTGCCGACAATATCGCTCGGCATCAGGTCGGGCGTAAATTGAATGCGGCTGAACGATAAATCCAATACTTGAGAAATGGTGTGAACCATAAGCGTTTTTGCCAGTCCGGGCACACCAATCAACAGTGAGTGTCCATCGCAAAAAATAGAAATCAGAATTTTGGAAACAACATCCTGTTGCCCTACTATCACTTTTGCTGTTTCGCTCCTGAGTTCTTCATAGCGTTTCGCAAATGCGTCTAATGCTTCTACATCATTTTTAAACATACGTTCTGTTTTTGTTTTCGGGTGAATGCGAATTGCCTTTACGCTATTGTTTTACTTCGGTTGTCCATTTTTCCAGTGCTTTACAGTTTTTGACCATGTCGCCATCTATTTTTATGTAGGCATTGCCTTTGTGTAAATCAATCCACTTTTCAAGAAGTTGGCGTTGTTTTTGCGCTTTAGCAGCATTTTGAATTTTCGCATAATCTTGCTCCAGGCTTGCACGGTGTGCAGTTGTTTGTGATTTTAAATAAATAATGCGATAGCCTGATTTTTTCTCCCCGGTTCTTTCCATACTGTTCATGGTTAGTACATCGGAATACTGTCCTTCTTTCATTTGGTCAATAGTAAAAATAAGGCTTCCGTCAATTTCCGATTTTTCAAAAGTCATTCCGCCTGTTTTTGGATTCATCATCATTCCCCCAATGCCTTTGCTCTGTTCGTCTTCTGAAAATTTATCCACCGCTACGCGAAATTCCAACGAATCTACGGCCAATAAATGTTGAATACTGTCCATGCGATTTTCCACTTCTATCACATCAGCATTTGTCAGTTTCGGGCGAATGAGAATGTGGCGCAATTTGAGCTTGTCACCCCGTTTTTCGTCTAATTTTATGATGTGAAAACCAAAAGGAGTTTCTACTACATCGCTGATTTGTCCTTCGCTTAGGCGATAAGCTGCCGCTTCAAAATCAGGCACTAACTCACCACGCTCGATAATGCCGAGATTGCCTCCTTCTGAAGAGGAGCCGGGGTCTTCGGAATAGAGAATCGCTTGCAAAGAAAAGTCCGCGCCATTATCGATGTCTTTTTTTATGCGCTCTAATTTTTCGCGGGAAATTTTCTTTTGTGCATCATTTACTTTCGGGTACATCACGATTTGTCCAAGCTCTACCTCCGCATTGAAAAACGGGATACTGTCTTTGGGGATTTTCGAAAAGTATTCTTTCACTTCTTGTGGCGAAACTTTCAAGCCTGCGAAAACTTTTGAACGAACCTTGTCGCTGATAAGCTGGTGTTCAATGTCGTCTTTAAATTCGTCTTTCAGTTCCCCGATAGGTTTGCCGTAGTATTCTTCCAGCTTTTCGCGCGAACCAAAAACTGAAATGAAATATTTCACGCGTCTTTCCAATTCAGCCGTCACTTCTTCTTCGGGAACAACAACCGAGTCCAATGCTCCTTGCGCGATGAATAATTTTTCCAGCAGCAAGTTTTCCAAAATCACACACTTCGCATCAGCCGGAAGCGCGCGTTCCGTTGCTTTGGCTTGTTCCTGTAAAAATGCCATTTCCACATCGGAAAGCAAAATAATGTTTTCGCCAACTTGCGCTACAATGCGGTCTGCAATTGGCTTTGGCTGTGCACGCAT
>JAEYZB010000270.1 GCA_023428205.1 Bacteroidota bacterium
ACACCCAAAGAGCTCGTTGAAAAATATCTTGCTGGCGAACAGGAAACGATTGCGCAGTTTAAAGATTACGATTTCGTTTTACTGCAAGAAGTGGATAAAGAAGGGAAGCGTAGTCACGACATCAATATGGCAGAAAAATTTCAAGAAACATTAGATAATCATCACGGAGTTTTCACGCCAAATTATGATGTGAAATTTTTACCATTTCCATGGACAGAACCATTAGGCAGAATTTATGGCGGTTTACTATCGTTTTCAAAATCTGTTCCTTCGGAATCAAAACGCATAGCATTGCCGGGCATCAGCGACTTTCCGCGCAAGTATTTTTATTTGGAGCGATGTTTGCTCATTCAACGTTTTCCGTTGCAATCAGGAAAAGAGTTGATAGTGATAAATCAGCATTTGGAAGCCTACGATGACGGAGGCGTGAAACGCGCGCAAATGAAAGTGATGCGTAAATATGCCGAAGAAGAATTTGCGAAAGGGAATTATGTAGTAATTGGAGGCGATTGGAATATTGCTCCACCTGATTTTAATGTTCACAAATGGGAAAAGGAACCGGAAAGCGATCCGCTTTATTTGATGAATAATGACAGTGTTTATATCCCGAACTGGCAGTATGCCTATGACGGAGAAACGCCTACTAATCGTAAGAACAACCGCCCGTTAGACGACAAAACATTTACAACGGTGATTGACTATTTCTACGTTTCACCGAATGTGGAAATTACGGAAGTAAAAGGCGTGAATGCAGGCTTTGAAAACTCTGACCACAATCCTGTTTCGCTGAAAATTCGATTGAAATAATAAATCCTCCTCGTTTTTTTCACCCATTTACTTCATCACCACGAATTTTTGCGCGGTTGAAAAACGGGAATTAGTGAGTTGTAAAATGTAACTTCCGTTAGAAAGGGATTCGGTAGAAATGTTTTTTTCTTGATTCAATTTTCCGCTTAGTTGTTGCTTGCCTGCAATGTCAAAAACGGAGTAGCGGGTATCGTTCAAACTAATTTCAGATTGAATGAAAACAAATGTGGAAGCAGGATTCGGGTAAATAAAAAAGCTGCGTTTTTCATCATCCACATTATTTATGCCTGTTTCTTTATTCCAATTAATATCTGAAAGCATCATCAAACCTCCGCGCGAATTGCCGATTAAATATTCCTCTCCGCCATCGGCATTAATATCTGCAATATCCAAAGTTGTCCGAGTTCCCGCATTGTATTGTAGATAGTTGGAGTCAATCAGTGCAAATGCTCCACCTCGCAAACTGTCAGGATTGATTTCATATTTAAAAATCATTCCGCGCTCCGAGCCTGAATACAGATACAACACACCATTTTCCTCTTTCACAAAAGGCGAAGCATTCCCCGTCAGCACACTGTTTCGCCAATCATTCACGCGCACTCCGCCAAAAAACATATTCACCGAATCGGGTGAAAAAAACGAGGAGGATTGCGTGCCATAGTTCCAATAATAACGAATTTCGCCCGTGCGCTGCCCCACCAAAATGTCATTCAAGCCATCGCCATTCACATCATAAATAAATGGCCGCGCATTGCCGTTTACGATGATATTAAAATATTGCGAAGTAGTAATAGTTGGGAATGGATTTACGCCCGAATTTTTTTTCAAAAAATGCAATCGTCCTGCGTTGTCCCCAACGAGTATATCGCGCAATCCATCTCCGTCTAAATCACCAAACGCAGGATAAATTCCGGTCATATTCCACCCGGAACTATTACACCAATCTTCCGACTGCAATTCAAATTTTACTGCGCCTTCATCGGACGTATTTTTCAAGTAATACAATTTAGAGATAGTCGCAGAACCATTGTAATACTGACCGTTTTCTCCGACTACAATATCGAGTTTCCCGTCATTGTCTATATCTTCAAAAACCGCTTTGGAATCAGAACCCGCATCAAAAATCTGGTTCACAAAAAAGGTATCGCCTGCATAAACATATTTATCAAACTGCGTATCGTGAATATTTTTGTAGTGTTGGATATTATGAATGTCTTTGCTCGTGCCGACTGAGCCGTCATAATTAAAAGGCGCAATCCACAAATCGCTATCAATAGTATAGGCCGCGGGGAAATTCGGCAGAGAAATAGGCACATCATATTTCGGAAAAGTCGTATCAATGTAAGTGATGTTTGCCGATAAATTATCCCCGTTATTTTGCGCATAGGTCAAAGTCGGATAACTCACATCTCCTACCAAAATATCCACGTCTCCGTCATGTTCATAATCAAACGCAAACAAGGTTCCTCCCTGATGACGACTTACGCTTGGGGCTTGCTGTTGCTCATTTCCATCTCGCTTACAAGCCGCAAAAATGAGTGAATTATTTTCACCACTTTCCGCAATGTGTCCCCAACAAAAATCATATGCTAAGAACAACAACGAATCTGCTTCATATCCCAATTCTTTGGACTGATTTTCATAATAATTTATGGTCATGCCGCCATTGATGTCAAACGACATCACATCTAAATCGCCATCACCATTCACATCTACGAAAGCCGGCAAATCATTTACAAAAGTCCAAATCGCATTATTGAATGTTCCTGTTTGATACGTCAGCAAATTTTTCAGCGTATCAAACTGCAGTTGTCCTGCTACTTTTTTCCCACGAAAGCAACGAATGTAATTTCCGTTTAGCGTGAAAATATCAGGAATATTATCGTGATTGAAATCACGAATTACCGCCCAACCTTTTAGTTGAGGGAATTGCTGTTCATATTTCGGATCGTATATATATTTCGGATAATTTCCTTCGCCCTGATTAATAAATGTCAGCACTTTATTTCCGTATTTATCAAACAAAAACAAATCCAACAATTCATCATCATTCAGATTGATTTCGGAAATCACAGGAGCATTCAAACCCCCACACCATGCGTTGTTTAGCGTGTGCTGATTTTGCACAACATCAATATCTCTAATCACAAATTTCGCTTGCGAAAACAATTGCTGAACCAACAACAAACAAAAAAATGAGCATACTTTTTTCACGTTATGAAAGTAGTAAAATTAAGATTGAAATCCCTTAAAAAAACGCGGTGTATTGAGCCTGTCGAAATGAGCATATTATATAACAAAAATGCTTCGGTTAAAACCGAAGCATTTTTGTTATATGAAAAATTCAAATTCTTAAAACTTAGGACAGAACATCGCTCCCGGACGACTTTTAGGGAAGCAGCCAATGTATGCCGCACTGATTTCAAACGCTCCGTAAGTACGTGATGCGTTTGCCAACTGCGATACGTTGATGTCATATGATGCTCCAATGGTCAGCTTGGAAAACTCAACTGCCAAATTTAAAATGACAGATTCTGCAGTCATTGCTCCATCTTTCCATGCAGCTTTCGCATCTCCGCCTACCATACGGAACATCGCTCCGAAACGAAGGTTGTTTCCTTGTGGGTCACGCTCTTCAAATATGTAGCGAAAATCTGTTCCGAAATTCAATTCATGGCTCACTCCTTGGTTCATGTAAATAAACTTCGGTTGCATATCAAATTTGCCTTTCAACTTGAAACGGATACCCCCGTGTGCCGTAATCTTCATCGGCATTCTCACCGATTGGTCTCCTAAAAATGATTCAGTCGGACGATTCAAGTGATGAGCCGCAACACCTAAATAACCATTTGTTCGCTGCCCAAATTTACCGGTATATAACGCTCCCAACGAAACATCCCAAACGATAAAATTATTGTTTGACAAATATTCTCCCGTAGGAAGCGAGCCGTTATAGGTTCCATCATCATTTTGCATAGGGAATTGTAAGCCACTATAATCAATAGAGCGCACCCAAATTTCCGACTGGAAACCAACCCCAATGAAGTGATTTCCGTGTCGATCTAACCCTTGATGATAGGCGATAGAAAGCCCTCCACGATTGGTCATAAATGCCGACTGGCCTGCGCGATCACTCAAAAATGTCAATCCAAAACCAAACGCGCCTGATTTGGTAAATCCGCGATTAGTACGAATATCAAAATTCAAAGCCGGAGTACTGAACATCGGCACTTTATCATTCGTCAATACCGATCCCCATTGTGTCCTGTAAATTGCAGAAATTCGATAGTTACAATCAAATGCCCCTGTCATAGCGGGATTCAGCGTGAGCGGTGCTGCGTAAAATTGGGAAAAATGCGGGTCCTCTGCTCCTCCTACACTCTGCGCATCAACGGTACCAAAAAATAAGAATGCAACAGAGACAACAACTAAGACTCTTCTCATATTTATATTTTTAATGTTCATTCACATCAATGTTGTGGCAACGAAGCTAACAAATTTTATCTAATAAGTGTAATACTTCCTTTTTTATGCACTTTTTTTCCTGTTAAATAATTGATGACCGCATCATACGCATAAACGCCTGCGGGCATTTCAGCGGACTTGTAGGTGCCGTCCCAACCAACCCAAGCATTGTTTGTTTCAAATATTTTTTCGCCCCAGCGGTTAAATATGCGGAATTCAACAGATCTTATCGTTCTTCCAAATATATAAAACACATCATTTCTTCCATTTCCATCGGGAGAAAAAGCATTCGGGATATACAGCGCTGTTCCTGATTCAGCATCCGCGTAAACAGTTATACTATCCATCGCCACACAACCATCTCCGTAATTTATCATCAAAACATATGTTTGGTCAGCATAGGTAGAAACAATAGGATTCAAACAATCTGAACAGCTCAATCCATCAGCCGGAGTCCATGTATAACTGTTCATCCATGCATACGGATAATTATTTGTAACCACTACAAACTGAAGTGAATTCCCATAAATCAACGTGCTGTCCTGCGGCTGAATAGAAAAGGTTAATTCAGGTGGGGCACCAATAAATGTAGACGTGTCTATCGTACAGCCGTTAGCGTCTTTTAGATATACGGTAAAATCTCCTTTTGCAAGATCTGAAAACAAGTTTCCGGTTTGGTAATTTACATTATCCAACGAGTATGAATATGGAGGATTCCCACCCGTTCCTGTTAGTAAAATCAAGCCATCTTCCGTGAGTGGACAGCTCACCGAATCCGCCACTACCGATACCCACGCAATTTCTGAAGGACTAACGAATGTTACTTGTAAAGAAGTGTCGCAACCAA
>JAEYZB010000055.1 GCA_023428205.1 Bacteroidota bacterium
ACGAGGGGATGTTTCTTATCACGACTCATAAAGGCACAAAAATTCACGCTTCGACCATTTTTATTGCTGCAGGTTTGGGATGTTTTGAGCCTAAACGTCCACCTATCGCGAATATTCGAGACTTTGAAGAAAAAGGCGTGGACTATATGGTACGCAATCCCGAAAAATATCGCGATAAAACGGTCGTGATTTCCGGTGGTGGCGACTCGGCTTTGGACTGGACTATTTTCCTTGCTGATGTGGCGAAAAAAGTAACGATTGTGCATCGAAGAGACAGTTTCCGTGGGCATTTGGATTCGGTGCAAAAGGTGATGGATTTAGCCAATGCCGGAAAAATAAATGTAATTACCGAAGCGGAAATTGTGGGTGTAAACGGAAGTGAAAACCTACAGGAAGTAATATTGAAAAAGAATAGCGGTGAAGAATTAAAATTGGCAACTGAATATTGGTTGCCACTCTATGGTTTATCGCCACAACTTGGACCGATTGCAAACTGGGGATTGAACATTGACAAAAAATCCATTGTGGTAAACACGGATGATTATAGTACAAACGTAAAAGGCATTTTTGCGGTAGGCGACATCAACGAGTACACCGGAAAATTAAAACTGATTTTGTGTGGTTTCCACGAAGCGACTTTAGCCGTGCAATCGGCTTTTGCGATTTGTTATCCTGATAAGAAAAAGCATTTCAAATACACAACTGTTGCGGGAATAGAAGAATTCTAAAAAGTGAAAAATGGCGCTTGATGTTCTCAATGCTACCAACGAAATACAGGAACGAAAAATGTCAGTAAACGAAGTTCAAATAACAATCATTGACCGAGAAGGTGCGACACATCATATTACGGTGCCGACAGATATGAATCTGAATTTGATGGAGGTTTGCCGCATGAATAACTTTGGAGTAGAAGGTACCTGTGGCGGAATGGCGCTTTGCGCTTCGTGTCAATGTTATGTTGAAAGTGACCACAATTTACCCGAACAAAGCAATGATGAACTTGATATGCTTGATCAAGCGTTTTTCGTAGATCCCAATAGTCGCTTAGGTTGCCAAATCAGAATGACAAAAGAAATTGAGGGTTTGGTGGTAAGAATTGCGCCAAGTAGTGAGTAAAACGTGCTCGTTTTATCACACCACTTCAAATGGTTTTAAAAAACGAGCAGGATAGATGTTTTTTATTTCAATACTTCTGCCAGTTTTCGATCTAAATCTTCACCGCGCAAATTTTTGGCAATGATTTTTCCTTCTTTATCCAATAAAAACTGAGCAGGAATACTGGCTACTCCATAAGTCGCGGCTGCTTGGCTTTTCCAACCTTTCAGGTCACTTACGTGGTCTTTCCAAACAAGTCCGTCTTGTGCGATGGCGTTTATCCATTTGTTTTTATCCTGGTCAAGCGACACGCTGTAGATAGCAAATCCTTTATCCTTGTATTTTTTGTAAGCGGCTACTACTGCGGGATTTTCGCGTCTGCACGGCCCGCACCAAGAAGCCCAAAAATCTAACAATACGACTTTGCCACGAAGCGATGAAAGTTTGATGTTTTGTCCATCAGGAGATGGGTATTCCAAATCCGGTGCTTCTGCTCCGATGGCTGTTTTTGCCGATTTCTCTTCCTCTGCTTTTTGCGCTTTGATTTGTTCTTCCAATTGCAAATAGGCGCCTTTCATTTCTTTCGTGTATGAGGAATTTGGATATTCTTTTTCCAGGCGCTCTACTATCATTTTTGCTTCATTCGGATATTTCGGCATTGGTAAATAACTTAAGTAATACAGCGCAACAAAAGCGTCTTTGGCGTTGGCAGCACTCTGGGTCAACCCTTTTTCAAAGGCTACGCCTGCGGCTTGAATGCTTTGTGCTAATAGTTGCAAGCTGTCTGTTGGTGCTCCTGCATTTTGTTTTTCGTAAAAGGCTTCGTTCATAGCCTGCAAATCTTGTTGGTTTTTTGAGATGCTTTTCACGGCTACATCCATTTCCGCTACTGCATCTGTTCCGCTGATTTGGTATTTCACCGGTTCTTGCAAATTGCCTGAAAAGGAGTAGTCAGCATTTTCAAGTAAGAGAAACCAACCTACTTTATCTACTCGCAAACGATAAAATCCTTTGTCCGCAAAGCTGCTAAGTTTAAATTTTCCGCTTGCATCGACTGTTCCTGAATCAATGGCTACAACTTGGCGCATATTTAGTCTTTCTAATATCACTTTTTTGCCGGAAGCGTTTTCCAGTTTTCCTTCAATGGTGTATTTGTCTCCTCCACCTGATGATTTACACGACATGAATACAGTAAGTAACAGTATGCTGAATATTTTTTTCATTTGAATGGTGTTTATTGTTTTTTTATCCTAGTTTTTCGTTTAATAGTTTGCTTGTCAGTTTCGGGTCAGCTTTACCTTTTGAGATTTTCATTACTTCACCTACGAAAAGTCCCATCAATCCTTTCTTTCCGTTTTTGTATTCTTCCACTTTTTCCGGCATTGAATTTAAAACTTGCGTAATAAAATCGTCTATCAATCCCGCATCTGAATTTTGCAGCAAGTTCAATTCTTCTGCAATTTGCAAAGGCGTTTTACTCGGTGCGATAACTAATTCAGGGAATATTTTTTGCGAAGCGGTAGAGAAATTGGTTTTCCCTTCATCTATTAAATTTATCAAGGCCGCAAGCGATGAAGTGGAAACTTTAAAGTCTTTAATTTCCAGCCCGTTTTCATTCAAATACGATTTCACGGGACCGAGAATCCAGTTTGATGCGGCTTTGTAATTTTTCGTTTGGGCAATCAAATCATTGAAATAAAAAGCTAAGTCCTTGTCATCGGTAATTACTTTGGCATCGTAAGCCGGCAGTCCGAAAGTAGTTGTATATTCTTCAATCAATTTTTTCGGCAACTTCGGCATATTGGCTTTTACTTGCTCCACATAGCTTTCCGTAACAATCACAGGCGGTAAATCCGGCTCCGGAAAATAACGGTAATCATGCGCAAATTCTTTGCTTCGCTGCCCGATTGTTTGTCCTGTATTGGCATCAAAACCGCGTGTTTCCTGTGAAATAGTTCCGCCTTCTTCCACAATATCTATCTGCCGAATAAATTCTGATTCTATCGCACGTTTCACATTGCGAATGGAGTTCATGTTTTTCACTTCCACGCGGGTGTTCAAAATAGTTTCTCCTTTCAATCGTACAGAAATATTGGCATCACAACGCATGCTTCCCTCTTCCATATAGCCATCGCAAATATCTAAGAAGCGAACCAGTTTACGGACTTCTGTTAAATACTGATAGGCTTCATCGCTGCTGCGAATGTCCGGTTCGGTAACAATTTCAATCAAGGGAACTCCTGCGCGGTTCAAATCGACCAAGGTAAAAAACGGATCTAGGTCGTGAATTGATTTTCCCGCGTCTTCTTCCATGTGGATTCGGTGAATGCGTACTATTTTTTCTTGCCCATTTACGTCAAACGAAATATGTCCGTTGGTGCAAATAGGGGTTTTGTCTTGTGTGATTTGGTAGCCTTTCGGTAAGTCGGCATAGAAATAATTTTTGCGGGCGAATTCGTTCAGTTCACGAATTTCGCAATCGGTAGCAATGCCCATTTTTACCGCATATTCTATGGCTTTTTTATTCACTTTTGGAAGCGTTCCCGGGTGTCCAAGCGAAAGCGGACTCACTTGTGTATTGGGGGAAGTGCCATACTCGGTAGAGTCACTACAATACATTTTGCTTGCGGTAGAAAGTTGCGCGTGAACCTCTAAACCCACTATTAATTCGTACTTTGAATATTTATCGTCTTGCATCGTAAAAAAACAGAGGGCGCAAGTTAGAAAAAAACGTTGTATGGCGAAAAAGCCGAATTTCTCTACGGATTATCTTATGCGAGATTAACAATTTAGTTTGTCTTAAAGTTTTGCGAAACAGCTCAAACTCCTACCTTCATTTTATCAAAATCAAATTATTATGAAAAAAGTATTACTCTCGATGTTTGTGGTGTGCGGTGTTTCGGCAGTTTCTTTTGCCCAAGGGTTTTATTTAAAAGTACAAGGAGGCTATAATTTCAACGGATTACAATCGAATGAGAGCCTGACTGCTCCTAAAGTTAGTGGAAATACAGCCGATTTGAGATCGGACGGTTTGGTGCCTATGGCAAATATTAATGAATTAGATTCTACCTATACACCCGTAAAAAGTTCTTATGGTAAAGGCGGCAATCTTTCATTAGGTGTAGGTTATATGATTAATAAGTGGTTTGGGGTAGAATTAGGGGCAAATTATTTATGGGGAGGAACTACGTCATCGACTGTAACAACAATTCTTGCACCAAATAATACGATACCGGCTAACCCTACTACCGCAACGGCTAAAATCAATACTCACACAAACGGTTTATCTCTTTCGCCTGCATTGGTTTTTGTAGCAGCCATACCGAAGTGGCCTGTTGAACCGTACGCTAAAGTGGGTTTAGCTTTGCCGGTTTATGGAAAGGTGGTGCATACAGTGGATGTAACGCTTCCTGAATATAACTCCGTCCTTTATAATAATTCTTATTTAGGAAAAGAAAATCACATGGAACTGGAGACAGAAGGAACCGTATCATTGGGTGTAAATTGGTCGATAGGGGTTCGCTATACTCCTAAACAGCTTCCGTTCATTACGGTTTATGCAGAATCAAACGGTCAATGGTTGAATGTGCGTGGCAAATCAACTAAAATAACGGTTTATGAAACTTCAGATGGCAATGGGGTAATGGTAGATAGAATTAATAACACAGACCCTAGTTTGAACAGACCTATATACAGAACAGAATTTATTTATCACGATGCCTTGGACGGAAGTAGTAATAATGGAGAGTTTAATAGATATTATAAAGGATATGACCCCAATAAACCCAAAGATGATCTCCGTCCGATAGCGCCATTCAGCAATATTGGAATACAAGTGGGTATTCAGTTAAACTTCAGCAAAGAGGCATTGGGTAGTTTAAAAAAGAAAAAAGCGGAGTAATTGATTGAAACCGGATTGTTAACTGACGATTAAGTTTCGTATAAAACAACATTTTTTACTTTTAGGTAAGGTACTATTCTTAGTATTTTATAATTATTTACTATCTTCGGCATCTAAAATTTTGGGTTTATGAAATGGATTTATGTATTTATCGGACTGCTTCTTTTTAGTGTATCCGGTTGCGTGAAAGAATGTGATGCGACCTATGACCGCAGCGATTTAAAAATCACCAAAACAGCGGACGGCATAAAGGTGAATAATAAATATTCTTTGCCTGTGGTTGTGAAAACTATCATTGTTTATAATGCGTCAGATTCGGTTATTGGCGGCTTTTCGGGCGATGAAAAAATCCTAAGCCTTTTTTCACACACGTTCCAATTTGAAGACTTTGAATTGACAGACACCTCTGCAAATATTACTGCGGCTGCTGTTTTGTATCAGCGCCAGTATTGCGATTACGGAGCTGATGGAAATTATGACTCTCGGAAAGTAGAGTTCTGATTTATTTTATAAACTTGCTCGTTTTTTTCACCCATTTAAATAAAACACGATGGCGGTAAGCCCAAATAAAGTAGTGAGTATTTCGTACGAACTGCGTACAGAACCCAACGGTCCGATTGCAGACCAAGCAACAAAAAGTTCCCCTTTTGAATTTTTAAGCGGACACGGAAATTTGTTGGATAAATTTGAAGAACATATCACCGGTTTAGAAATCGGACGCACATTTGCGTTTATTCTTTCTCCCGAAGATGGTTATGGCGAATACGAACAAGAAGCCGTGATTACTATGCCGAAAAATGCATTTGTGTTGGACGGAGAAGATGCTTCCGATTTGATTGTATTGGGAAATATAATTCCATTGCAAGACCAAAACGGGCACCCGTTTCAAGGCAAAATCACAGCCATTAGCGATACGGAAGTTACTATTGATATGAATCACCCTTTTGCAGGAAAATTCTTGCATTTTTCAGGTGAAATATTAGGTATTCGCGAGGCGCATGAAAGTGAACTTGCACATGGACATATCCACGCACACGGAGACCATAGCCATCACTAAATACAACAGTTGATTTACGGAATATGCGCAGGAAAATAGCCGTAAATACACGCTTTTTATTGCACGGAAGAATTGAAGGAATCGGTTTATTCACGCAAGAAATATTGCGCGAAATGGTGTTAGCGCATCCCGAAACGGATTTCTATTTTCTGTTCGATAGAGAATATCATCAAGAATTTATTTTCGCAGAGAATGTCGTGCCCGTGGTTTTATTTCCGCAGGCACGACATCCTTTTTTGTGGTATTGGTGGTTTGAAATCAGTGTGAAAAAATGGCTCGCGAAGAATAAACCCGATGTCTTTCTTTCGCCCGATGGCTATTGTGTATTGAACACCAATACGCCACAAGTATTGGTAGTACACGATTTGGCATTTGAGCATTTCAGCGACCAATTGCCGAAATTAGTGTTGAAATATTACAAACATTTCGTACCGAAGTTTATAGCCAAAGCGGAAAAAGTAGTAGCCGTTTCAGAAGCAACGAAACAAGATATTGTTGCACACTACGGCACCAATCCCGACAAAATTGAAGTGGTTTATAACGCGACCATCAATAATTACCAGCCATTGAATGAGCTTCAAAAAAGCGATATAAAGCGCGATTTTTCCGATGACGAAGAATATTTCGTTTATGTGGGTTCTATTCATCCGCGAAAAAATATTCGCAATTTGTTGTTGGCGTTTGATGAATTTAAAAAACAAACGAAGGCAAGCACAAAACTACTTTTAGTCGGACGAATGGCTTGGCAATACAGCGATGTAGAAGCGACTTTACAAACATTGCAACATCGAAATGACATTCTATTTCTCGGACATCAGCCTTCCGAAAAAGTCGCGCAAATTGTGGGTGCAGCGTTGGCGATGTGTTACGTTAGTTTGTTTGAAGGTTTCGGTATCCCGATTATTGAAGCGCAGCAAGCAGGTGTGCCTGTCATTACTTCTGCCGTTTCTTCTATGCCGGAAGTAGCAGGAAATTCCGCACTTTTAGTCAATCCCGAAAGTGTAAATGAAATCGCTTCTGCAATGCAAAAAATCAATGCGGAAGTTGCTCTAAGAAATGATTTAATTCAAAAGGGATTAAAAAACACAGCACGTTTTGGGTGGAAGTTGTCGGCTGAGAAACTTTGGAAATTATTAAAATAAACAAGACTTATCTATTGGACGAACTATCTCATCTAACACGCATAGTGAAATATCAATGTCATTAAAAGCGTTCACAACTCTATATCCCCTAAAAAATTGCATCTTAGCTTTTTTCGTTTTCTCAATGTAATTATCATACCCAACATTCCAAATTTTCGATGTTGCTATTCCGAAAACATGTCCTAAAAATTCAAATTCAAAAAAGTAGGGCTCATTAACTAAATACCCTAATTGTCCTTCTTGTGTAATATAAAATGGCGGTGTTACAGCCCAATTTTTTGCCATAAGTATCATACCTAATCTTCTTTCAAAATAAAAAACAGGATAATCACCTAAGTCATATCGAGCAAATTCACGAATGAAATCATATTTTGGGTTAAGTCCGTCTCCTGTTTGTCGTTCTATTTCTTCGAGAAAAATTTTGTACAAGCCTTTTTTTATCTGTCTACCTATTTTTTCTTGGAAACCTTTTTGAAGTTTGTACTTAGGCTTTAGAGTTAATAAATGCTTTTTCAAATTAAGATTGAAGTATTCAGACGAGAATTTAGTCATAGGCTTGTTTTTACCTATTTTATTATCAACTGCTAAGAATTTTGCTCTTGATATATTGAACGTTTCTTTTATTGTAGCTTCAACAGAAGGACTTCCTTTGTAATGAGTTCCGAAAAATAAATTGCATTCGTCACATACATTCTTACAAATTTCATTTCCTCCTAAATTTTGAGGTATTGTGTGCGCCTTTTTATTGAATGTAACGTTGCCTGTTCGGCAACACCAAATACACTTCTTAGTGGCTTGACTTTGCATTTAAGTTTACTTTTCTCTCAAACAAAAAGAAATCCGCCAGCAAAAACGCCAACGCCACGAGTAAGAAATATATAAATTGGTCGTCAAAATCGGTATAGACGAGTTCCTCAAAATCTTTCGTTTCGAGTTTGCCTAAATCGTGCAGCACCGCTTTAATAACATCGTTGCTGTTGTTGAGTAAATACGCCTTTCCGTTGCCTGCCATTGCGTATTGGCGCATTACATCTGTATTCACTTTTGAAAGGACAATGTTGCCATCTCCATCGCGTTTGAAGTCGCCATTGGCAAG
>JAEYZB010000058.1 GCA_023428205.1 Bacteroidota bacterium
ACTGCTATTCAACAAAATTCCGTTATTCAATAAATTAAAACTGCGGGAGATTATTTATTTCCGTGGGCTTTGGGGAAACTATTCCGCGCAGAATGCAAGCCTCATTATTCCTCCGGCTGACGTGAAATCTCCATTTAAAATCCCATACATGGAAGCCAGTTTCGGGATTGAAAATATCTTGAATGTGTTTCGTGTAGATTTTATGTGGCGACTTACCTATCGAAATACGCCCGGTGCTCCAAACTTTATGGTGAAAGTGGGTTTCTATCCTAATTTCTAATGGTATTTTTTCTTTGTCGCACGGCATCGTAAAGCAAAACTGCTGCGGAAACAGATACATTCAGCGAATCAATTTTGCCTAACATCGGGATTTTTAAATGATGTGTCGCATTCTTTATCCATTCTTCGGAAAGTCCGTTTGCCTCTCCGCCTACAACAATGGCAGTCGGTTGGCTGAAATCATATTCGTAGTACATTTTTTCCGTTTCCAGATAGGCTGCATAGGAAGCAATGTTTTTTTCCTTCAGAAATGCGATGACTTCGGCTGTTTCTGAAACGGCAATTTGATTGGTAAAAACGGTTCCTAAACTGGAGCGTACCACATTGGGATTATACACATCGGTGCGAGGGTCGCAAATGATTACCGCTTCAATTCCCGCGGCATCAGCCGTGCGTAGCATGGCACCAAAATTGCCGGGTTTTTCGACTGCTTCTATCACCAGAATCAGCGGCTTTTCCGAAAGCTTTAAGGACGCTAAGTTCAGCTCTTTCGGTTTGATGATTGCCAGAATTCCTTCGGTGGAATCGCGGTACGCCATTGATGCGTATACCTCTTCCGTAATTTCGATAATTTCGGTGTTTTTCAAGTGGTCTAAAAAAACGAGGTTGTATGCTTCCGACTGGCGAACTTTATCATAGCAAATGAAAAGCGTTACTATTTCATAGCCGCCTTTATGGGCTAAAATGACCTCGCGTAAACCTTCTGCCACAAATAAGTTCTGCGCTCTTCGCTCGCTGGCTTTCTGCAGCTTTCGCACTTCTTTAATTCGTTGGTTGTTGACGCTGCTTATGAACATTTTAGGGATTGTGTGAAAGGATTTTTATTTTGCAAAATAAACAAGAAAATCAAAAGCCCTAAAATTCCTGAATTATGAATGGGAAAAAACACGAATCTGTGATAACAGTTTACAAATTTAATGCGGACACATTTCAGAAGTCGGAAGTGGAAGATGTTCCTGAAATTGAACCCGGATTCTGTTATTGGATTCATGTGATGGGTTTAAAAAATGAATCGCTGATACACAGTCTGAGTAAGCGTTTCGGTATTCACCCGCTGATGGCGGAAGATATTTTGCACACGGTGCAGCGACCGAAAATAGACGAACTGGAAGATGCTGTTTTTTTGGTGTTGAAAATGTTCTATGTCCGTCAAACTATCCGTTCGCAACAGGTTTCTTTTTTTGTAAAAGATAATTTTGTGATTTCGTTTGAGGAGCATCAAACCGATGCGTTGCTTTTGGTTGAAAAAAAGTTGGAGGAAAACCGCTTGAGTATTCGCAAACGCGGAGAAGATTATTTGCTGTTCAGTTTGCTCGATGTGGTGATTGATCATTACTTCGATACCGAAGAATACATTTACCGAGAGATTGAAAAAATCGAAAAACCGCTTAACGCCAATCCGCAAAAACAACAGCTTTTACGTTTGATTCAATGGCGGAAAGAATTGCTGCTCATCAAACGAACCATTGCGCCAATTATTGATATTCTGCAAACGCTTACGCGTGCCAATTATTCCTTTTTTCAAAAGGAAAACAAACTCTTTTTCCGCGATTTGCACGACCATATTTTGCGGGTGTTGGACACTCTTGATATGCACCGCGAGTCGGCAAACAGTTTGGTGGAAACCTATCACGCGCAGGTAAGTAACAAAATGAATGAAGTGATGAAAACATTGACGATTATGTCATCAGTTTTTATTCCGCTTACGTTTATTGTCGGCATTTACGGAATGAATTTCGATAATATGCCGGAGCTGAGAATGCAACAGGGGTATTTCGTTACGCTCGGTGCCATGGCGGTAATAGCAGTAGCGTTGCTCATTTACTTTAAGTGGAAGAAGTATTTCTGAAATGGTGCAAAAAAACGAGGTGTATTAGCGTTCTCCCCGCAAATCCACATCGGTATTATCGCCAATATTCAAACTTTGGCTTAAACCCGTGATAGACGAGTCGCTGCCGATAAGCGAATTATGCAGTGTTACATTTTCCAGTTTCGTGAAACTGCCGATGACCGAATTCTTGATAATCGAATTTTTGATTTCGGAATTTTCGCCAACAGTAACGTTCGGACCGATAATGGAATTGTAAATCTTTGCGCCTTAGAAATATGATAAGGCGCAATGAAAATGGTATTTTCAGAAATGCAATTCTCGCAGGTTTTCCCTTCTTTCTTGCGCAATAAAATCGCGTTGGTTTCCAACAGCAAATCTTTTTTCCCCACATCAAACCAATAGTCCACGCTGTGGCTTTTGAACTGTACCCCGTTTTTAATCATCAGCTCCAAACCATCTGTCAAAGTACATTCTTTTGTTCGTTTTTCGGTGCTGTTTTGTTGGTTCAGAGCGTCATATAATTTTGCGGTTTCTTTAATGAAATAAAATCCTACCAACGCCATATTGGAGGTGGGAATAGCGGGCTTTTCTTCTACGTGGGTGATGAAGCCTTTGTCGTTAATATCTGCCACACCAAAATCGCGCGGGTCGCTCACTTTTTTAGTGCAAAGCGTAGAAAATTCTGACGAGATAATTTCCGCGAAATTGGTTTCTAAAATCGTATCGCCTAATTGAATGATGAGTGGCTTTTTAAAATCAATTTCATTTTTTGCTTTCCAAACGGCATGTCCCAATCCCGCACGTTCTTCTTGCCACACAAATTTCGATTTCAGTCCCGGATAATTATACGCTACATACTCCTTGATTTTTTCCCCCAAATAACCAATCACAAACACAAAATCGGTTACTCCGTTTTGTTGTAAATTGTCAATAATATAATCCAAAATCGGTTTGCCGGCTACCGATATCAAGGCTTTCGGCTGTGTGTAGG
>JAEYZB010000251.1 GCA_023428205.1 Bacteroidota bacterium
GTTCATGTGCTTTTAGCGCGACTTTCCATGCTATGGAATTTTCGTCCAGCGCTCCAAAAATAATTCCCTTTTTGCCTTTCAGTAATTGATTCATAGGTAATGTGATTTAGATTCTGGCGAAAACGCAATACTTAGTCTTCTATAACGGTTGCTTTATTGACAAACACGTTGGTTTCGCCTTGCCACCAGAAATGATGTATGATTTGATTATAATGTAACTGTACTTTCTTGCCTTCTAAACCCTCCAAGGTTCTTGCGACACTGTCGTCTTTTACCGTGAAGTACCAAAAGCGATTTACGAGCGTATTGCTTTGTGCCGAAAATACGCCTAAATTCAGTTCGCCTTCGTATGTTTTCACCAAAAAACCTTTTTTGGTGAAGCGCATCAGCACTCCCGCGCGCACGCCTTCGCTGTAGGTATATTGTGTGTAAGCAAATCCCAATCCTGCAAGTACAGCAAGAATGACTATTGTAATGAGAACTCCCTTTTTCATAGTTGAGCGTAATTAATGAGTAATGTTACTTCTTTTCTTTATGCCGCCATCAACTTATTGACATTGGTTTTGGAGAATTTTTCTTCACAGTAGTTGCGGTCAACGGTCAGTTCCCGAACGTTTTCGGCAGAGGGCATCTCAAACATCGCATCGGTCATTACGGCTTCGCAAATGGAACGCAATCCGCGTGCGCCTAAACCAAATTCCAACGCTTTTTCTACCATAAAATCTTTCGCGTCATTGGTAAAGGTCAGTTTAATACCTTCATATTTGAAGAGCTTTTGATATTGTTTCAATAAAGCGTTTTTCGGCTCTGATAAGATGGACAAAAGCGTTTCTTTATTCAAAGGGTCAAGGTGCACCAACACCGGTAAACGACCAATGAGTTCCGGAATTAAACCATACGAACGCATATCGGCAGGAGAAACATATTTCAGATAATTCTCTGTGTCGGAATGTTCTTTGTCTGCTCCTTTTTTAAACCCGATTTTTGTTTGGTTCATACGGGTCGCAATCAGTTTGTCGATACCGTCAAACGCGCCACCACAAATAAACAGAATGTTGGAGGTATTTACTTTCACCATTTTAGCGTCTGGGTGCTTGCGGCCGCCCTGTGGAGGTACGAGCGCTTCGGTTCCTTCCAATAGTTTCAATAATCCTTGTTGTACACCTTCACCTGAAACATCGCGAGTGATAGACGGATTGTCGCGTTTGCGGGCAAGCTTGTCTATCTCATCCACATAAATAATGCCGCGCTCGGCCGCTTCTACATCATAGTTACACACTTGCAATAAGCGAGAGATAATACTTTCCACGTCTTCTCCCACGTAGCCGGCTTCCGTAAAAACAGTCGCGTCTACAATGGTAAATGGAACATTTAAAAACCGGGCAATTGTTTTTGCCAAAAGCGTTTTGCCTGTACCTGTTTGCCCTACCACTAAAATATTCGATTTTTCAATCTCTACGTCATCTTCGCGTTTTTGTGCCAAACGTTTGTAGTGATTATATACGGCTACCGACAGAAATTTTTTCGCGTCAGGTTGTCCGATGACATACTGGTCTAAAAACGATGCAATGCTTTTCGGTTTCATGGAAGCAGGGAAAGCGAAGCTGTTTTTCTTGCCTTTTTGCTGCCACTCTTCTTCCAAAATGTGCTGCGCTTGCGCGATACACTGGTCGCAAATTTGCCCTTCATTTCCTGTGATGAGTAATTGTACTTCGTGTTTTTTGCGTCCGCAAAACGAACATTTTTGTTCCCCGTCTTTCTTTACTGCCATAATTCAAAATTGTTCTAATAAATGCAAAGATAGTAATTTCGTTGCTTATACGTTTTTGCTACGCAAAAGCACTTCGTCTATCATGCCATATTCTTTCGCTTCTTCTGCACGCATCCAGTAGTCGCGGTCAGCATCTTTTACTATTTTTTCAATCGGTTGTTCGCTGTGTTCTGCCAATATCTCGTATAACTCGGTTTTAATTTTACGCATCTCATTCACCGAAATCATAATATCGCTTGTTTTGCCGCCAATGCCGCCAAGTGGTTGGTGAATCATCACGCGAGCATGGCGAAGTGCGGTGCGTTTTCCTTTTTTACCGGCACAAAGCAGCACGGCCGCCATAGATGCCGCAACACCTGTGCAAATGGTAGCGACATCCATATTTACATACTGCATGGTGTCATAAATTCCTAAGCCGGAATAAACTTCGCCTCCCGGTGAATTGATGTAAATCTGCACATCGGAGCGATTGTCGCTCGATTCCAAAAACAACAATTGTGCTTGAATAATACTTGCGATATAGTCATTCACTTCCGAGCCGAGAAAAATAATTCTATCCATCATCAGACGTGAAAAAACATCTACCTCGCGAAAGGGCATCGGACGTTCTTCAATCACCGTTCTGGTTAGGTTTGTAATGCCCGACTGTGCTACGGAACTCATGTATTTTTCTACATGCATACCGCTCAAACCACGATGTTTCACGGCATAATTTTTAAAATCGTTTGCTTCTTTAATGTTCATAGTGTAATTTATTCAGCCTTCAATAATATTGAATATTTTGAACAAACATTGTTCCATTTTTTTATTTGTCAGCATTCGTGGCAAGTTGTCATGTGGTTTTATATATTCGCAATAACTAAACAGGGTTTTATGTGGCACCATTTGAAAAATGGGTTTAAGTTATTGCATGGGGTGGATCTTTTAATCATTGCGCTGAGCATGTATTGCTTCCAATATTTCATGCTGGTGCCGATTTTAGACTCGGTGAGGCTTTTCCCTTCATTAAAGGGATTTGATTTTTCGCTCTTGGTGTTGGCGGTGTTATGTGTTGCCGCTGCGGGTTATGTTCTGAATGATTATTTTGAGTTTGAAAATGACAAGTTGTTTTCGTCCGGACGAAATGTAATTGGCGATTGGATTTCCATGGACAATGCGTTTGTGCTGCAAGCGGTTTTAAATGGAGTGGGAATCATATTGGGATATTATCTGGCGTGGAAAGTCGGCAATTATGAAATTGGTAATTTATTGGTGGTGTGTGCGGCTGTTTTATGGACGTATGCTATGTTCTTGAAACGCTTTTTTTTGATTGGGAATATTGTGGTGGCATTGCTTTGGGCGGCAGTGTTTGTCATTGTCGTTTTATACGAACAAAAAATATTTTCACCCTATTCGGCAGCAAGCAATGGAAATAGTGCTTATAGCTTATTCTTACAAATGAAGGGCTATGCCCTGCTCGTTTTTTTGGTGGCTTTAGTGCGCGCAATAATCAGCGACATGGAAAATCGCCAAGCTGCGCTACATTCCGAAGCGAAAACGCTAGCCGTTGTTCTTCCTGCAGCAGCCGTGAAAATGGTGTTGACCTTTTTGTTGCTGCTGGTTATAGTGTTTGTTGGAGTTTTGCAATACATGTACTACGCCAATGAGGCACTGCGACATTTTTGGTACGCAGGATTGTTGATTCAGCCAAATTTGCTGATAGTCCTTTTTCTAAGTTGGAGTTCAGAAAAGACATCCGAGTGGCACAATCAGTTGACTTTTGTAAACTTAGTATTGTTTTATATCGTGGCTTCCCTTCCGGCTTTTCACTTTTTTAATTTGTACGGAGGGTGAAAAAACTACACTCTATCGCTTGGAGGAATTACTTCATCTACCAAAATCAGGTAAACGTCAGAAGGGCCATCGGCTTTTAATACCAATTGGTCATCATAATAATATTTGCCGTAGGTGTTATCGGCCAGATTCAATACTGAAGGCAATTCGCCTTTGTTTGCCGTGCGAAACATTTCCAGCGCTTGCGAAAGCGAATACACAATTTGTGAGGAGTGTGCAATGAAGATTTGTGTTTTTGGGAAACCCGGCAATCTGCGTCTGCTCGCTTGTTTCGGATTCAAAAGAAACGTGCCGTTTTCGGCAATCAGGGTTTCACACAAGCAAACGGTAGCATTGCTTTTTTCTAACGTAAAGCCGATTGCTCCGCGTTGGAAGTCGTAGTTGCAAAACATATCTTTCACTTCGTTTTCCCAGCAGTAAGCGTGCGCCCAGTTCAGTTCGTTGGAAAGCGTTTTTATTTCATCAATAACTTGCGCCAATGTTTCGCAATAAACAAATTTCCCGCCCTTATCAATGAATTGTTCTGCAAAAGTGATGTCTAACGCATCATGCGAAATTTCAGGAACGTGGACGCGTTCTTTTACGGCAGACTTTGTTTCAAAGAAAACCGTTCGGGTGCTCATAGGCGAAGACATGGGCGCGTCTAATCCTACTACGCTCGGACGCACATATTCTTCGGCATATTCCGAAAGTACTGGCGACAATTCGTGTTTGCGCTCTGCCCCAAACCAATTTTTCAAATGCCCAAACAATCCGCTCTCTTGCTTTTCTGATAACATAGTTCCGTTGATTTAGTTTTTAAAACTTTCGCTCAAAAGTATATTCATCTTACTATCAAACCTCAATATGCAAAGGATTGTTTTCAACTTGTACGCATAGAACTATGTAGATTAATGGACACCGTTGTTATCTCTTTTCGTTTGTTTTATAGTTTTGCTCTGGTGATAGGCGTAAAGAAACGTGGGTGGCGAGTAAACGGTATTTTTTCATAGTTTAAATCAAATCAGCATGAGCGAAACAGTATTTATCACAGGGGCGACTTCGGGCATTGGCAAGGCAACAGCTTATTTGTTTGCCGAAAAAAAACACCGCCTGGTAATATGCGGCAGGCGAGAAGATCGTTTGCAAGAAATCGCTCGCGAGCTTTCAGCCAAAACGGAGATTCATTATCTCTGTTTTGATGTACGCAACTATCAATCAGTAAATACATCTATAGCCTCGCTTCCTTCGGATTTCAGCAAGATAGCTATTCTGATAAACAATGCCGGCAATGCTCATGGATTAGCTCCCATACATGAAGGAGAGGTTTCTGACTGGGATAGCATGATTGATATAAATGTCAAAGGTTTATTATACGTAACTAAAGCGCTTGTGCCTAACATGATAGTTGCAAAAAACGGGCACATTATCAATATCGGTTCTATTGCCGGAAAGGAAGTGTACCCCAACGGCAATGTTTATAACGCATCCAAATTTGCAGTGGAAGCACTGGGAAAAGGGATGTTGATGGATTTGAATCCTTATGGAATCAGAGTCAGCAATATCAATCCCGGATTAGTGGCTACCGAGTTTTCGTTAGTACGGTTTAAAGGAGACGCACACCGTGCAGACAATGTATATAAAGGGTATCAGCCCCTTACCGCAGAAGATATAGCAGAAACCATTTATTGGATAGTTTCTCGTCCGCCACATATTAATATCAGCGATTTAACCATATTGCCTACAGCACAAGCAAGTGCTACAATTGTCAATAAAAAGGCGAATTAATCTCCTGTTCTCCTCGTTTTTTTCGACCATTTCAGAAAAGCCGTTTCTTCATTTTGTTTGGTAAATCGGCTGAAAAAACGAATAGATCGTTTATCAATTTTTGTACTGAAATTCCTTTTAGAGATGATTTTTCTGCTACTTTAGCGCACAAATTTTTTCATAGAATGTCAAAATATCAAGTTGTTGTTATTGGTTCAGGACCGGGCGGATATATTGCCGCGATTCGTGCTGCGCAGTTGGGTTTCAAAGTAGCGATTATCGAAAAATACGATGTGTTGGGAGGCGTTTGCACCAATGTAGGCTGCATTCCGTCAAAAGCATTATTGGATTCTTCGGAGCATTATGCAAACGCAACGCA
>JAEYZB010000132.1 GCA_023428205.1 Bacteroidota bacterium
GATCTGGGCAAGTACTTTGGCGAGTTGATTGTCCGTTTTCAGGCTGAATTTTTGGCGGATACTTCGACAAGCTCAGCAACCAAAGTAGATTTAATAGCTTCACACGGACACACGGTTTTTCATTTTCCCGATGAAAATTTCACCACACAAATTGGCGATGCTTCGCAAATTTCGGCTGTAACAGGTTTGCCTGTTGTCGCAGATTTTCGTTCTAAAGATGTGGCTTTGGGCGGAAATGGCGCACCCATTGTGCCGATTGGCGAGAAGTATTTATTTAGTGATTATTCCTTATTTCTAAATATTGGCGGTATTGCAAATATTTCTATTCATGATAATGATAAAATTGCAGCATTCGATATTTGCGCAGCTAATCAGGTGTTGAATTTTTTGGCACAGCAAAAAGGGAAAGAATATGATGAGAATGGAAATTTAGCGCGAAATGGAACAATAAATGCTGATTTACTGAATGAATTGAGCGCGCTTTCGTATTATCAAAAAGCATTTCCGAAATCGTTGGACAATAGCTTTAGTGTGGAACAAATCATTCCAATTTTAAACCGTTATGAAATTGGTGTTGAAGATAAACTCTGCACCTATTGTGAACATATCGCTATTCAGCTAAACAATAGTTTGAAAGGAGTGAAAAAAACGCGGTGCATTGAGCACTTCGACAAGCTCAGGATAACACCTGTCGAAATGAGCATGTTGGTGAGTGGAGGCGGAGCATTTAATCAATTTCTCATTCAACGAATAGAAGCGGTTTGTGGCTTATCGGTTATCATTCCTGATGCGCAAGTTGTGGCGTTCAAAGAAGCCCTGATAATTGCATTTATGGGAGTTTTGCGCGTTCGGGGTGAGGTGAATGTTTTGAAAAGTGTGACGGGTGCGAGCCGCGATTCGGTTTGTGGCGGCATTTTCTGATTTTTTCGATAGGGAACTTTATTTTTTTGACAAACATGCTTTTTCCGCAAAAAAGATAATCTTTGCACAACAAAAAGTTTACCAATGGTTAATGAAGCGACTCAACGTATGAAAACAAGCCGTCCGCGCACCAATATTTTGCGTGCGCCCGAGTTTGCGGCCATTGAGTTTTTATGCAAGTTGATGCCCAATTGGATTTCTTCCGATATGCTTTCGGCAATCGGTTTTTTAGGGAGCATCATTGCTGCTGCAAGTGTTTATTTTGCTTCTTACAATCCGCTTTCGTTGTTTTTGATTATTCCCGGAATGGCTTTGCAGTGGTTTGGCGATTCGTTGGACGGACGCATTGCGTATTACCGCAATACTCCGCGTAAATGGTATGGCTGGCTGTTGGATATGAACTTGGATTGGCTCACAACTATTTTGCTGGCGGTGGCGTATTTGTTTTATATGCGTGAATATCCACTGGTTTCACTTTTGTTTATGGCATTTTACGGGCAAACGTTTATTTTGGCAATTATGCGCTACAAACTGACTGATGTCTATTTGATAGATGCAGACGGTTTGGTGGGGCCTACGGAACTGCGAATATTGCTCACGTTGGCTACGGTGTTGGAGTATTTTATTCCGGGCTTTCTTTTGTACTTTGGAGCAACGGCAATCGTTGTTCTCTTTATTCTAAACGGAATGGAATTTTCTCGCTTGGTGAAAGTTGCCAATGAGAAAGATGCTAAAGAGCGTGCTGCCAAATAAGGACGGGAACTAGTTCGTTTTTTTCACCCATTTGATGATTGCCGCAAACAACAAGACGCCCATAGCGTTTGCAATCACATCATACCAGTCAAAATGACGACTGGCGGTGCATGTTTCTTGTAGGATTTCAACCGTAAATCCGAATAAAATACACATCACGCAAAGCGTAAAAAATAACTTTGAGGAAACAGTTTGCTGTTTGTGAAAGCCAAACCACCCTAAAAAAACGAGCAGGAAATAAATCCCGGCATGAACGACTTTGTCAAAATTCACCACCTGAACTTTGGGGAATTCGTTGGAAGGAAGGAGGGATGCCACCAAAATAAATGCCGTCCACAAAAGGAACGGCATTAAATATTTCCAGTGAAATTTTGAAACCATAAATTATGCTCCAATCAATGCTTTGTAGGCATCTGCGGTAAGCAACGAATCTACTTCGGCAGCGTTTGTTAGTTCGATTTTTATAATCCAACCGCTGTTGTAGGGGTCTTTGTTTACTGACTCGGGAGCTGCGTCCAAAGCCGAGTTTACTTCCAAAATTTTGCCCGATACCGGTAAAAACAAATCAGATACCGTTTTTACGGCTTCTACTGTTCCGAAAACGGCATCCTTTGCCAACGTATCGCCTACGGTATTTACGTCAACATATACGATGTCTCCCAATTCTTTTTGTGCAAAATCTGTAATGCCCACCAAGGCGGTGTTGCCTTCTACGCGAACCCACTCGTGTTCTTTGCTGTAACGTAAATCTGTAGGAAAGTTCATATTCTTTTATTTTTTGTGTTGCAAACCTAAAGGAAATTATGAATTAGTCAAGTCAAGAATGTAGAATCCGTTAAGTCAAATGGGTGAAAAAAACGAGTTCCTTTTAAGGACGTTCTTTAAAACTTGATGGTAATCTGCAAAAAATATGAAAACTCGTTTTGTTTTTTGAGTTTTTTGAGTTTATCTTCGCCCCGCCAAACAACCAAATGTGTTTTTATTATGGAGGAGGTTAAAAAACGAATTGTAAGTGGAGCCGCGCAGCTTTTTATGCGACACGGAGCCAAAAGCATTACGATGGATGATGTGGCAAAAGACAGCGGCATTTCCAAGCGTACGCTTTATGAGTATTTTGCCGATAAGGATAGCTTACTGATTGCCTGTATAGAAATGTTCGTTGAATTTAAGCGTGCCGAACATCAGGAATTTTTGAATACGAGTGAAAACGTGATTGAAGCCATTTTGAAATCTGTAAAACGCAGTTTGGAATTTCAGGATATATCGCCCGTTTTCTTTATGGAAGTAAAACGGTTTTATCCCGCAGTTGCCAAAACGCACTTGAGCTGTACGGAAGATATGCGTTATGAAGACACGATGAATTTCTTGAAAATGGGAATCAAACAAGGGATTTTTCGGAAAAATCTGAATTTGGAAATTATTACCCATATTTTGATGAATCAGGAAGCCAGTATTGGCGAAGCAGCGACCGAAATCATTTACAACAAAAAATTTGACTTGAAAGAGTATTTTCTGACGACTGTTTTTTGTTTGATACGTGGGTTGGCAACGGAAAAAGGCATTGAATTGATCGAGAAATACGAAAAGAAAGAAAAACTATAAATAATGAATTTACGATTTTATTCCACAATTTTATTCGTTGCCATAGCGAGCAGCGGCTTTGCCCAACAAGCGATGAGCTTGAAAGATTGCATTAATTGGGGATTGCAACAAAACTTGAAAATAAAACGGGCGCAAATGGATTTGAGCAATAATCGTGCGCGGGTTTTGGAAGGGGTTTCCGCTTATTTACCACAAATACAAGCAATGGGAACCGGTGTTGATAATTTACAATTGCAAACCATGATGATGCCCCCGGAATTTGGTGCTTTGGCTGGACAGCCCGGGGTTTCACTTCCTGTGAAATTTGGCAAACAATTTAACTCGAATGGGCAAATTCAAGGGCAGCAAACGCTCTACGATCAAACATATATTTCGAGTATTCAAGCGGCTCGAGAAAGCAATAAGATTTTTAAAACGCAAATTATAAAATCAGAAGAGGAGGTGATTTACGACATCGCGACCGTGTTTTATCAATTGCAAATTACTGCTGAGCAAAAGAAATTAGTAGAGGCGAATTTGTCGCGTATTTCAGAATTGGCGAATGTGACAAAAGTGTCATTGGATAACGGTTTTTCGAAACAAACGGACTACAATCGCTTGGTGGTGACAAAAGCAAATTTGGAAACGGATTTGCAAAATGTGATGCTGGGTTACAATCAGCAATTAATGCTCCTGAAGTTTCACATGGGAATGCCATTAGATCAGCCGATTCAACTAGTTACCAATAATTCCCCTGACGTGCAATCGTCCCTTCTTTCAGCAGAAAAATTTTCTCCTGAAAATAATGTGGATGTAAAACTGTTACAAACAAACCGAAAAGTGAATAAGATTTTACGTTCCGCTACACTAGCTGGTTACGCACCCTCTATTTCATTCAATGCAAATTACGGACAGCTTTATCAGGCAGACGATTTGAAATTTGCGAAGGCAAACTGGACTCCGTTTTCATCTATCGGATTGAAAGTGACGGTGCCAATTTTTGATGGATTGAATAAACACTGGAAAGCGCAACAACAAAAAATTCAGTTGCAACAACTTGAGATTGACGAAAAACTTTTGAAAGAAAGTCTTCAAATGCAAAATAGGAATGCGCAAGATAAATTGAGTACAAACACTGCTGCGGTGAAATCACAAAATCGCAATATGGAATTAGCAGAGGATGTGTATAAAACCACACAGCTTTCTTACCAACAAGGTATGGCTTCATTGTCAGATTTATTAAATGCGGAAACTTCGTTGAAAGAATCGCAGGTCAATTATCTAAATGCAATGGTGCAGCTAAAACTAGCCGAACTCGAAATTTTAAAAACATCCGGAAATATTCGTTCAATTCTTAATTAAAAAACACGTTTAAATATCCTTTATATGAACTTTAAAAAATTAATACTCCCCGCAGTCATAGTTATCGGAGCTGTTGGATTTGTGGTGTGGAAACTTTCTTCCAACAAAGAACGCATGGAAACGAATGCCGCAATCGCCAACAAAAAGATTGTAGTGTTTCCTGTGACGGTGGTGAACCCAACATTTCAAGTTGTATCCCAGAACTTTGAGCAGAATGGAACGTTCAATGCGGTTCACAATTTGAATCTCGTGGCGGAAGTGTCGGGAAAAGTTACGGCTCTGCGGGGGAAGACCGGAGACTTTGTGAGCAAAGGGCAAACATTGGTGCAAGTGGATAACGAACAAACCTTAATTGATTTGCAGGTGGCACAAGTGGCGTATGAT
>JAEYZB010000146.1 GCA_023428205.1 Bacteroidota bacterium
TGATGGCGGTCCGGTAACACCAACGCTTTCTATTTCGGCATCACCTGCATCGGTGAGCGAAGCAGCAGGCTCAGCCAGCTTCACGGTAACCTTATCGCAAGCTGCGGCAAGTACAGTAACTGCTACTGTAAGTTTAGCAGGAACCGCTATTTCCGGAACGGATTATAACGCAACAGGCACGAGCGTTTCTATTCCTGCGGGTTCAACGACAGCGACTGTTTCCCTTTCGATTATAGATGATGCAGTAGTAGAAGGAAACGAAACCGTTGTGGCTACTTTGACAAACCCTTCAGGAGCTACATTGGGTACAGCTTCGGCAACCTTGGCGATTATAGATAATGATGGCGCATCAAATGTTCCGACCGTTTCTATTGCTGCGAATGTATCTTCAGTAGGAGAAGCTTCTGCAACGGCTGTAACTATTACGGCTACGCTTTCTGCTGCATCAACCGTTCCGGTGACTGTTGGGGTGAACTTTTCGGGAACGGCTGTAAACCCTGCTGACTATGCGATAAGCGGCACTCTATTTACATTCCCTGCGGGTTCTACTATTGCTTATATCACGGTTACGGTGGTAGATGATGCCATCTACGAAGGAACAGAAACGATTTTCGTAAGTGTGAATAGCCTTTCAGGCGCAATTTTGGGACAACCGGCATCTTTGAGCATTACCATTAATGATGATGAAACGCCATCAAGCATCAACGAACCGGAAGGATTGCGTGCAATAAATGCCTATCCGAATCCGGCAAGAGACTATGTAAAAGTGGCGATGAGTACTCCTGATACGCAATTGATGAACTTGGTGGATTTACAAGGAAGAATTGTAAAAACAGCGACTATCGTTTCGGGAGAAAATCTGGTTGATATTACCGATTTGAATTCAGGAAGCTATGTATTGCGTTTTACAAATGCTAGTACACAAGAGTTTACAGGTGCAAGACCATTATTGGTGGTGAAATAAGCACTTCGATACAAATAAATTAAAAAGTCCCGCACTTGTGCGGGACTTTTTCGTTAATATTGTTTTCAAAAATATCTTTGTTTTGCCAAAACGGCAGAGTAATACACTATGGACATTCAAACGATTAAAAACAGATTCGGAATAATTGGCAACGCTCCTGCGCTCAATCACGCAATCAGTATTGCGGAGCGCGTGGCATCTACTAATTTAACGGTATTGATACACGGAGAAAGTGGAGTAGGGAAAGAGGTCTTTTCACAAATCATTCATCAGCTTAGCTCGCGCAAACACAATTCGTTTATTGCAGTCAACTGCGGTGCAATTCCCGAAGGCACGATTGATTCGGAGTTGTTTGGACACGAGAAAGGCTCGTTTACAGGGGCTAACGAGGCGCGTAAAGGTTATTTTGAAACGGTAAATGGCGGTACGATATTTTTAGATGAAATAGGAGAGTTGCCGTTGGGTACACAGGCGCGTTTGCTACGTGTGTTGGAAACGGGCGAATACATTCGCGTAGGTTCTTCCAAAGTGATGAAAACCGATGTGCGCGTGGTAGCCGCTACCAACGTAAAACTGCAAGATGCCGTGCGACACAACAAGTTTCGGGAAGATTTGTACTACCGACTCAGCACCGTACCTATCTACATTCCGCCATTGCGCGAGCGAGGAGAAGACATTTACTTTTTGTTCCGAAAGTTTTGTATTGATTTTTCCGAGCGGGTTAAAATTCCATCGGTAAAACTCACGGACGAAGCGCGACTTTTAATTTTGAAATACACTTGGCCGGGCAACGTTCGCCAGTTGAAAAACGTAGCAGAGCAAGTCAGTATTTTGGCATTGGACCAAACCGTTTCGGCAGAAGAGTTAGTGCAAATTGTTCCCGATATTACCCAAAGCCGACTGCCCGCAATTACAGATAAACTTTTGGAAGGAAATGGAAGCTACAGCGAACGGGAATTGTTGTACAAACTGATTTTTGACTTGAAAAAGGACTTGAATGATTTGAAACAGTTCGTATTCAATGTTATCAAGAATCCTGAGCTGGCAAACGATTCTGCAACGCAAAATTATATGCAGCAGGAAGCCGCTATCAATCCTGTGTTAAATCAGGAATTTAATGTAGTTCCTAATATTCATTACGCTACTTCGCCTTCGCCCGTTGTTATTGGTTCGCATCAAACGTACGACCAACACGAAACGGTAGAAGAGTCACTTTCTATTGCCGATAAAGAAAAAGAACTGATTATAAAAGCCTTGAAAAAACACCGCAACAGAAGGAGAGATGCGGCTGCGGATTTGGGGATTTCGGAGCGAACGCTGTATCGAAAAATAAAAGAATATAATTTAGAGTAAAATGCGAAAATTGTTTTTTGGAACAGCCATCCTGCTCGTTTTTTCCATCCATTTGCAGTCGTGTAAAATCTATTCGTTCAGCGGAGCTAATATTTCGTCAGATATTAAAACGGTCACGGTAGATATCTTTGAAAACAAAGCTCCGAATGCGCCTGTTTATTACAATCAAACGCTCACCGATAAATTGAAATTTAAGTTGGTTTCCGAAGCTAATTTGCGACAAGTAACAGCGGGCGGAGATGTTTATTTCAAAGGTTCTGTGGTTTCGTACAGCGTAGCGGCATTGGCACCTACGGCACAAACCCGAACAGGCGTAAACCGATTGAACATTACGGTACATGTGGATTTTGTGAATAACAAAGATGCCAAAGACAAATGGTCGGAAAATTTTACACGCTACGCGGAGTTTCCTGCTACGGAACTATTAAACAATCGCGAAGGGCAACTGATTGAAGAAATCAATAAACAGTTGATAGACGATATTTTCAATCGCGCATTTGTGAAGTGGTAGAAAACAATTAAAAAATAAAAATGGAAGCGACAAAATGGTGCGAAAAAACGAATAGGTTATCGCCCAACTCAACCAATTAACGAATAACGCTTCAATTCTTATTTCACAAATCCTGTTCCTGCGCTATTGATTTCTACTTTGTCCATACCCTCTTTAATGATAGAGCAAGCGTGAATCACTTTCGGCTCTTTCATAATGCAAACAATGTCTCCTTCAAATAGGTGTAAGGTGTTTTTGCTCAAACCGCCAACAGATTGCGATTTGCCGCTGAATACTTCTTTTTTATTTCCCCAGTAAACAGCTATCGGGCGTTCAGCGCTATTGCGCAATAGAATTGCAGATTCTTTTTTAGCAACCGCAACGGCTTCCGTTTTGTTTTCTTCATTGCTTGCCAATGCTTCAGTAGTTTGTGCTTTAGCGGTAGCTATGCTAAACAACATCACCGCACTCATTAAAACCGTTTTCATACTTCTCAATTTTACGCAAAGGTAATTTGTGGATAATGTGTTGAAAACAGGAAGTGAACAGCTAAAATGTGCGCTGTCAGAAAAAATAGACAATCGTGCTTCCCCAGCCGTAGCGCGGGTGATAGTCGCTATTGAACGAAGCGACATCTTTATGTTTCTTTAGGAGTTTATGGATTTCATCGCGCAGGCGTCCTTTGCCGTTTCCGTGAATAATGCGCACTTCGCGTTTACCTTGTAAAATGGCTGTATCTATTACTTTTTCAAACGTTTCCAATTGATATTCGATGGCGTATTTTTCGTCTCGTTTTCCGGCAACAAAATTCTCATCATAAATGTGCAAATCCACAATATCTGCCGAAAATGACGAATACTTTCCGCCCGTGTTCGGATTCGCTGCGCCCATCATGTATTGACGCAAAAGCTCTTTGTCAATTTTTTCGCTCACTGTGTGGCGAAGATAAAAACTTTTGGAAGTGGTGGAAAAAAACGAGCAGGATAGGGGGGCAAGCTGCAAACTTCTCTTATTTGTCGTCCCAAGTTATGCTATTGATAAACTTGAGATAGCAGAGCAAGAAATGGTTCAAAAAAACGAGCAGATTTTACACACAAGCACCGCTTCGCTCATGCTTGCGCGATTGAGGATTGCATCAAAATCAGGAAGTTTTTGAGCAATGGCAACCGCATTGAAAATGCTTAACAGTATTACCATCGGCATTTTAGAAATGTGTTTGTTCGAGAAGTTGCTCATAAACCGTTACGCCTGATTTTGTATTCTCTCATTAAACGCCTGCATTATATTTTCGGCAGAAGGTTCTAATTGTAAACCTGTGCTGTTCAGAAAACCCGCCAACATCTGATAATGCCCTATCAGCATCGAAATTTCAATCAATAGTTTATCTGTATAAAAATTGGAAAGTGTTTGCCATGTATTTTCTGAAATCAGTTGATTGCTGATTATTTCATCGCAAGCCGTTAGCAAGGTTTTTTCTTTTTCATCATCAAATGCAGAAAAACCAAGAGAAACATTTATCACATCTTTATCTGTCAATCCGTTTTTCAAACCTACTTCAATATGCTGTCCCCATTCGTATCTGCACCTGCACAGCCACGCCACACGAAGAATTATCAACTCTCTTTCTCTGCCCGATAATTTTCCGTAAGGCATCAGCTTGGAAGCAAAGTAGAGCCATGCCCAAAACAACCGTTTGTTTATGGACATCACTTTGAATATGTCAGGCACTTCATTTCTGCCGAACAGCTTTGCTGTCTCTCCCATTATTTTAAACAACAGGCTTTGCTTGCTGTCGTCAGGAGTATTTATTCTTCGGGGAATATCTATCCAACCTTGTTTGGGAATGAGTATGTCTTGCATATTATTTTCCCGTTAATGTTTTCTGAAAGTAATCATTCATTTTCTGCATCACGATTTCATACAGAAAAGTGAATTTGCGTTTTGCCCAATAGCCGAAACGAATATCGAACGAAGTAAAAATCAGGTAATCGTTTTTCTCAATTCCTTTCAGAATAGTTTTTGCCGCTTGTTCAGGACTGACTGCGTGTTTCTGAAAGCGTGATTTGAGTTGTTGCATTTCTTCATCAGAAATGGTAACGCCTGATATTTTTATGGTATGCACCAATCCAGTGTCCACCGCACCCGGGCAAACCAAATGAACACGAATATTGTGGCGTTTCAAATCGTGGCGTAAAACATCTGACAAGCCACGCAACCCGTATTTGCTTGCGCTGTATGCGCCATGCCACGGCAAACCGAAAAGCCCTGCGGCAGATGATACATTCACGATATGTCCTTTTTGCTGCTGCATCATCTTCGGCACAAAGGTTTCAATAATATGAATTGGTCCTTTCAGGTTAATGTCTATGATGTTGTTCCATTCTTCGTGCTGCATTTTGTCCACCGCACCCCATGCGGAAATTCCTGCAATGTTCATCACTATGTCCATTGCTCCGTGTTGCGTGTAAATTTCTTCCGCAAATAATTTTACCTGTTCAAAATCGGCAACGTTAAATGCTTTATATGCGCTTACTTTTCCATTTTGTGATTTAATAAAATCAACCGTTTGCTGTAATCCTTTGGCGTTAATGTCCGTCAGGAAAAGTTCTGCACATCTTGCAGCCAATTCAATAGCCGTTGTCTTGCCGATTCCGCTTGCCGCGCCTGTGAGCAGACATTTTTTATTTGTGAAATAAGAATTTGCCATATTAGTTATTGATTGAAGAAACGCACACACGCTTCTTTGGTTTTTTCGGGTTCTTCCAACATCGGGCAATGCCCGCAATTTTCAAAAATTACAAGTTGGCTGTTTTTAATATCGCGGTGAAATTTTTCCGCATGAGCAACAGGAATTACGTTATCTTCTTTTCCCCAAATAATCAATGCTGGACATTGCACTTTTTGTATTAAAGACGTGTCGGGAAAATTATCAGAAAGAATGACTTTCAGCATATTGGGAATATTACCTTTTATGTTGATGATTTTGTTGATGAGCGTTACATAATTTTCATCTACTTTTTCAGCATTGAAATACGCTCCCTGCAATCCTTTGCGACTCATGGATAATGACATTCCTTTAGCTGCAATTTTCTGCATAAAACTCGACCTGAATTTTTCCCGTGCCGCCAACACCTTTTCCAAATCATAGCCCGCAGCATTAAGCAATACAATCTTTTTCACCTTTTCGGGATAATCAACAGCCGCCATCCATGTTACCAATCCACCCATAGAATTTCCGATGATATAAAGCGAATCAAGCTGAAGTGTATCGAACATAAAGTCCAAGTATTCCTGATACTTTTGAACGTAATTTTCATTAGCCGATAACTCCGGTAAATCTGATAATCCGAAGCCGGGCAAATCAACACGGATAATCCGGTAATCGTCTTTCATCAGTTCGACAAGCTGATTGAAATGCGTGTATGCCGCTCCAAATCCATGAACCATTAAGACAGGAATGCCTTTGCCTTCATCGGTGTAATGAATTTCGGTTCCGTTCCAATCAAGAAAATGTGAGTAAGGAGAACTCAACTCTTGTCTTACTGTTTCTTTTGGAGCGGTCAAATCAGAGCAGCCCCACAGAAAAAGTGAAATAAAAACCGCTGCTACAAATTGCTTTTCTAATAAAACCGTCATTGTCAATTATTTTTTTGCGGCATCAATTACATCGTAATCGGTTAGATAAAAATGTCTCACTGTATTCCTGTATGTTGTATTCAGGCGAGGATATAATGTAACGGTAATAGTTACCAAACATAATAAACTTATAAATAATCAAAAGGGCTTTTTATATTTTCCTACGCTGTCGGGTTTTTCAGCCCGGCATTCTTTCATTCTTCAAAATTGTCAGATGGGAACATCTGACAGCACACTAACTGAAATGGTCTGAAAAAACGAGCAGGATTAAGCCGCGCTTACCGCTTCGAGCTTTTGCTGATTCACAATGGCGATTTGTCGCGCTACGTTTACCCCTAATTCCTCAAAGGCTTTGTAGGCAAGGCTTTCGGTGTTATCGGTCATCATAACCGGCAGGCCTGCATCGCCTGCTTCGCGGACAGATTGTTCAATCGGGATTTGCGCCAGTAAAGGCATTTCATATTCTTCCGCCAAGCGTTTTCCGCCTTCTTTTCCGAAAAGGTAATACTTGTTGTTCGGCAGTTCGGGAGGCGAGAAATACGCCATATTTTCCACCACACCCAACACGGGAACATTGATTGTATCGAGACGAAACATTGAAAGCGCTTTGCGTGCATCCGCTATTGCCACTTCCTGCGGAGTGGTGACAATGACTGCGCTGGTTACGTTCACAGTCGAAATCATGGTGAGATGCACATCGCCTGTTCCGGGAGGTGTGTCGATAATCAGGTAATCTAATTTCCCCCAAATGCAGTCGGTTACAAATTGTTTCAAAGCCGATGAAACCATTGCTCCGCGCCACACAATGGCTTGTCGGTCATCCACAAGTAAGCCGATAGAAAGCACTTTCAGTCCGTTTACTTCCAATGGCACAATGTAGTGTTTGTCTTTAATCAAACGCACTTCAGGGCGTTTGCCGCGAATGCCGAGCATTACAGGAATGGACGGACCGTGAATATCGGCATCTATCAAACCGACTTTGGCACCTTGTTTCACGAGTGCCATAGCGAGATTTACAGAAACAGTTGATTTTCCGACACCACCTTTGCCCGAAGCCACACAAATAATGTTTTTCACGCTTGGCAGAATATTGATGTTTTGATTGCGCTGCGAAGTCACGTTTGCATCCATGGTGATTTCTACGGAAATATCATTTCCGAAAGCCGCTAACACGGCTTCTTCACAATCGCGTCTTATTTTTTCTTTCAGCGGACAGGCGGGAGTTGTCAGCGTGACCCGAAACGATACTTTTTTATCGGTAACCGAAACATCGGAAACCATTCCAAGGGACACAATATCTTTTTTGATGTCTGGGTCAATGACATCAGACAACGCAGCTAAAACTTTTTCATTATTCATAATCGGGGGCGAAGATAGTAATTTGATAATTTGATGATAAGCGAACTTGTCTATTCATTGCCAAATCATCAAATTGACTAATTATCAAATCTTTTTAAGTTTGGACATGATTAGGAAATTTTTGTGGCTGTTATTTGTTCCCATAGTGAGTTTTGCGCAAGAAAAAGAAGTGTCGCCTATTAATATTTTGTTGGTGTTAGACGCTTCGCTGAGTATGGAAAAGGAATGGGGCTCGGGTTCGAAATGGCAAATAGCGATGCAAGTGGTGAGTGATGTGGCGGATAGTATTGCACTTTCCCCGAATGTAAATTATGGCTTGCGAATGTTTGGGCATCTATATGCAAATGAGGAACACAACTGCAAAGATTCGCGCTTAGAACTGCCTTTGGGAAGATATAACAAGGCGAAAGTAATGGCAAAGTTGAAAACTACTCGTCCGCGAGGAATTACGCCCATTGCTTATTCCATTGAAAAATCTGTGAATGATTTTAGTCAAGCACCTGCCGGAAAAAACATTCTTATTTTGGTAACAGACGGTGAAGAAGCTTGTGGTGGTGACCCTTGTAAAGCCTCATGGGAACTGCAACAAAAAGGGATTATTTTAAAACCGTATGTGATTGGATTGGCGCTTAGCGGAGTGGCGGAAAATCGGTTTAAATGTATCGGTGAATTGGTAAATACCGACAGCGGAGAGGAATTTGCCCAAACACTCAAAAAAATGGTGGTGGAAGCCATTTCGCGCACTACGGTGCAAGTAAATTTGCTGGATGCAGAACAACTGCCGCGTGAAACAGCCGTGCCAATTACATTTTACGACAGAGAAACCGGTTTGTCGAAATATGATTTCTATCACACATTAAATGCGTACGGAAATCCGGATACGTTTACTGTTTCCCCGCATTTTGAATACGACATTCAAGTACATACTACACCGGAACGTTGGATAAAAAACGTGCATTTGGAAAAAGATATACACAACGTTATTTCCACTCCGGCTGCGCAAGGTTCCATATTGTTTAAGCTGCAAGGGGTAGTCTCCAAATCGGCTTTGATTGACAGAATAAAATGTTTGGTACACGAGAAAGATGCACTTGATTTTATTGCTGTACAGCGAGTGAATACCGAAATAAAATATTTGACCGGAAAGTACGATTTAGAAATACTGACGCTACCGCCTATTTCACTGAAAAATGTTGTCGTAGAACCCAATAAGGTTACTGAAATTGCCGTTCCTGCGCCAAGCATAGTGACTATCAGTAAAACATCGACCTGCTATGGGGCCATTTTTCTGAAAACAGGGGAGGAGTTGGTAAAGGTATATGACTTGAATCAAACGCCTGCACAAGAAACCATCGTGTTGCAACAAGGTAAATATCGTGCCGTCTATCGCGCTAAAATGGCGAAGTCCATTAATAATTCCACGAACAAAGATTTTGAAGTAAGCAGTGGCGGAAGTCTATTTTTAAAACTTTAATCATACCGGCTTCACATTCTGTCATAAAAAAATCAAAGAGGAACATTTCATAATTAATTCATTTGGTTTTACGGATAAATTCTCTTCTTT
>JAEYZB010000205.1 GCA_023428205.1 Bacteroidota bacterium
CAACACGCCCGTAATGCCCCACAATAGCACCGAAATGTGCATTTGAATGAGTGCCGAGCGGGTGGCGTTGGCCGTTTTGAAATACTTTATGAGCGCCATAACAGACGGCAATATTGTTGAAAAGAAATTGATTTGCGAAACGCAAGTTTTGCTACTTTTGGCGGGTGACTAAAAAGAGGAGCAGCGCTCGCGGACTAACCTATTTTGTGGCTATTTTCAATTTGCTGGCGATAATCGCAGTTGCGCTCTATTTTCATAAACCAATTCTCAAATATACTTTGCGCGCTTATCGTTGGTATATTCATCAAAAACCTAAATCACGTCCTTCTCCGTCCGATTTCCCTGACTATAAAGTACACGGTTTTGATGTGTCGCACTTTCAACCGATAATTGATTGGAAAAATACCCGCGCATTAGCGAGTAATGGAGACACCATTCAATTTCAGTTCGTGTTTATCAAAGCGACAGAAGGTTCGTGGTGGGAAGATGAACTCTTTTCCGAACATTGGGAAAACGCCAAAGAAAATCACATTATTCGTGGGGCATATCACTATTTTCATGTTAATCGAAACCCTGAATTGCAAGCTGAAAACTTTATAGAATCCGTAAAAATAGAGCCGGGCGATTTGCCTCCGGTGATAGATATTGAAGAGACGAAAGGCTTGCCGAAGCAAGAAATTGTGATCGCTATAAAGCGTTTTGTAAAAGTAATAGAAGAAAAATATCACGTAAAACCGATTTTATACTCCAACCGCTATTTCATTGAAGATTATTTGCTCGATGATTTTGCCGACTATAGATTTTGGATAGCCCATTATTACAGAGACGAAATGGATGCAAACGAAATCCCTTGGAGTTTTTGGCAGCACACGGATAAGGCTTCTCTTTTATCATACGGGGTAAAAGTGGACGCCAATGTTTTTCGAGGAAACATGAATCAATTGCGCGCTTTATTGATAAAAGAGCCGAAAACGGAAATCAAAACACAGCCGGTGAAACCGGTAAAGAAGCGATAAAACAGTTTCCTTCAGCAGGTCTTACGGAATGCTCTATTCTCCTCGTTTTTTTCTACCATTTGCTTTGCTCTCAGGAATTTTAGATGCCCGTCACCAAAAACTCCGTGCGTCTGTTTTGCTGTTTGCCAAAATCGGTTTTATTGTCGGAAATTGGTTTCAATGAACCGTAACCTTTGTAGGTAAGGCGAGAGGCGACAATGCCTTTGCTTATCAAATAATCGGCAACGGATTTCGCCCGTTTTTCTGAAAGAATTTTGTTTTCGCTGTCAATACCCGAATTATCGGTGTGTCCGCCAATTTCCACCGTGAGTGTTGGGTTTTTCTGCATTAGCCCAATCAATACCTCGAGTTCCGCTTTCGATTCGGCTCGCAGTTCAAATTTATTCACTTCAAAGAAAACGTTGTTCAGTATCACCGATTTGCCCACTTCGATTTTTTTCAGATAAATGTCCATTTTGTATGGCTCATTGGTTTTGAAATCTTTCAGTGAAAAGTGTCCCGAATAAAATAAATAGCCTTCTTTATTTGTCGTGAAAGCATAATCCCGTCCATACGGAATGGTCGTGAGGAACTCGCCCGTTTGCCCATCGGAACTCAGGGAAGCGTAACGCTTACCATCATTATCCAACTCGAATAATTCCAAGGTAGCTTGTAGAGGTTGTTTCGTAGCTTCGTCCAAAACGCGTCCTTTCAAATAGGTCACGTGCTGTGGTTTCACACTTTCGTCCAAATCAAATTTGTAAATATCCATTCCGCCAAAACCTTCGGGGCGTTCCGAGCCGATGTAGGCTGTATTGCCGTCTGTCGTAATGTAAATGCCGATTTCATCACCGGGTGTATTGATAGGGTAACCCAAATTTACAGGTGTTGTCCATGCGCCCGAAGCATCTCTCGTGGTGTAGAAAAAGTCCGATTTCCCGAATCCTATGTGTCCGTTTGATGAAAAATAAAGTGTGCGCTCGTCAGGATGAATAAATGGGCGTTCTTCATCTTTATCGGTGTTGATAGTCGGACCTAAATTTACAGGTGCTGTCCAATTGGAATTTTCGTCCAGTGTGGTTACGTAAATATCCGCACCGCCATAGCCACCCAATCTGCGCGAAGCAAAATACACCGTGCGCCCGTCCACCGCCAAACACGGTTGCGAATCCCAACCGGGGCCGTTTACCGTTCTGCCTAAGTTTCGCGGCTTATCCCAGCCGCCTGCTACGCGCTTACTGAAATAAATATCGCAACTTCTGCCTTGCGCATCTTCGCGTCCGCAGGAAGTGAAAAACAAATACTTTCCGCTTGCCGCCACGCAAGTCGCTCCTTCAATATATTCATCGGTAGAAACGGGTCTATCCACCAATTCCGCTTTTTGAAAATTGCCCAAATTGTTTTCACTCATGAAAATATTTTCGTCCTCATAGTTTCCGATTCGTTCGTGGCGAGTATAAAACACAAAGCGCTCGTCAGCCGTAGTCGAAGGCATCAGTTCATCCCATTTTGTATTCACGTTTGCGCCCAGATTGATGGGTTCATATTTCTTTGGATGCTTCATGGCTTCTACTGCAAAATCGCAGCTTTTGATGTAGTTTTCCACTTGTCTTTTGTTCGCTTCATTTAGTATTTCAGGCGAAATGGAAGCAAAGATTTTCCGCGCCTCTGCGTATCGTCCGGCATACATATAAGCCTCTCCACGCTTGTAATCCAATGAGGGGTGATAATTCGATTTCAGTTCTTTTACTTTATCAAAACAGATAATTGCCGAATCGAACTTTCGCAAACTTTCAAAATAGATATTTCCCAAGAGCCACCACGCATCTACAAACCTCGGCTGACCGGCCACTGTGCCTTCCAAAATATCCACCGCATCACGCGTTTTGCCGAGTGCGTAGGCGTAATCCGCGTCTTTGTAATCGTTTTTGAGCTTTAGGTTTGCGTTGCTTAGCGTGATTGTTTGTGCGGTAGCGCAAGAGCTGCACAAAATAATGCAGAGCGCGAAAAAGGAAATTCTGTTATTCATCAACTTTAAATTACAGTCGCAAGGTAAACTAAAAGTGAAAAACTAAAAACTAAAAGTGAAAACAGGAGCAACGAATAAGTCACAAGTAGTTTAAAGTTGTATATTTGCTCTAACAGAAAATTAGAAACTGATGAAACAGTATAATGCATATATTGAACGCAATCCGCAGATAATGTTAGGGAAGCCGATTATTAGCGGAACGCGGATTACAGTTGAGTTGCTTATGCGCAAATTGGCTGGCGGTTATACGTTGCAACAGTTATTGGATGCCTACCCGCAACTTACAACTACACAAATAAACGCAGCATTGGAATATGCAGCTGATGTAATTGCCAACGAAGAACTGAAAGAAGTTGCGTAATGATAATTGCTGATGAAAATTTGGAGAAGTATTGGATAGAATTATTGCGAAGCAAACAATATGAAGTTCTCTCTGTTGCAGAATCTTATAC
>JAEYZB010000299.1 GCA_023428205.1 Bacteroidota bacterium
GTGGTGTTGATTGCCACGATAACGTACATCGGTATCAAAGAATCCAAAACATCAGCCAATGCCATGGTGATTTTAAAATTGGTGGTTGTGTTGCTCGTGATTTTTGCGGGCGCGTTTTATGTGCAGCCGGCAAACTGGGTTCCATTTTTGCCGAATGGTGCGGGTGGTGTTTTGAAAGGAATCGCGGCTGTGTTTTTTGCCTACATTGGATTTGATGCGATTTCCACCACAGCCGAAGAGTGTAAAAATCCGCAACGCGATTTGCCACGCTCTATGATTTATTCGCTGATTATTTGTACGGTATTGTATGTGGTGATAGCACTCGTGCTTACCGGAATGGTGAACTATAAAGAACTGAACGTAGGCGAACCGCTGGCGTTTGTTTTCAATAAAGTGGGCATTGGTTGGCTTGCGGGAATTGTCGCAGCAAGTGCAGTGGTCGCCACAGCAAGCGTGATTTTGGTTTTTCAAATCGGACAGCCGCGAATTTGGCTGAGCATGAGTCGCGATGGTTTATTGCCAAAGGCATTCAGCAAAATTCATCCGAAATTCGGCACGCCTTCTTTTGCTACGATTGTTGCCGGATTTGTGGTGGCGGTTCCAGCACTTTTTGCAAATATCGATTTGATGGTGGACCTAACGAGTATTGGCACTTTGTTTGCCTTTTTGCTCGTGGCGGCAGGTGTGATGAAAATGCACGCAGAGGGAAAACACCAACCCGCATTTCGTGTGCCGTACATCAATGCCCAATTTATTTATCCGCTGTTTTTCTTTGTCGTGATTTTTTATTTAGGCGCATTTCAGTTCCCGACTTTGTTGGAATATTTGGGTCTGCAAAACGGATTTAATCTGAATGAAATTCGTACGGTGTTGCCACATTATTTTTTCCTGGTTCTCTGTATTTGGCTAGTCTATTATTCGCTGAAAAAGAAAGCCTCTTTGTTGCCGATGATTGCGCTTTTATCGTGTGGCTACATGCTCAGTGAATCTGGCGCAACGAATTGGGAGCGGTTTATTATTTGGCTGATTATCGGCTTGTTTGTTTATTACGTGTATGTCTATAAAAAAAGTAAACTCGCCTCCTAATCTCAAAGAGAGAACAGAACAGATTCGCTGTGTTCTTTGTGTCTCTGTGGTTTAAAAAATTGAAAATGCAAGTTTGATGAAAAATGTTTTTGTGTTTTTTTTATGCTTAATATTATGCGGGAATGTTTTTTCGCAAACGGATTCTATTGCCGGAAAAAATTATTCCTTTCTGAATTTTGATTCCATTTGCTCCTTCTATAAAAAGTGTGATTTGCCGATTTACAATGCACAATGCCCGGACTTATATTTTGAGGTGTTTGATTGGTTGAAAACGCCTTATGCCATCGGCAGAACGAAAAAAGGAATTGATTGTTCCGACTTTGCCTCGGTGCTCTATGAATCGGTGTATCGTTTGCCTTTTCGCGGAGATTGTCGAGCCATTTACAAACTGTGCGAAACCTTTGGAAAAGATCAATTGCGCGAAGGAGATTTCGTGTTTTTCTCTATCAGCGGTCCGATTTCGCACGTTGGCGTTTATTTGGGAAACAACAAATTTGCACACGCAACAGTCCAAGCGGGTGTGATTGTGAGCGACCTGAATGAGGCGTATTACAAGCGATATTTCCTCTGTGGCGGGCGATTGAAATTTTTTTGAAATGGGAGATACTTCGACAAACTCAGTAACCAAAAACGAGGAGGGTTTGCAAAGCTCCCCTGAAAAAACGAGGAGGATTATTAACTTCGCACTATAAACAAAACCGCAATGCAAGCACTAAAAGACTTACTATACAAAATGGCAGACGATGCACTGATTATCGGGCATCGCAATTCGGAATGGACAGGCATTGGTCCTTTGCTGGAGGAAGACTTGGCGTTCTCGTCTATGGCGCAAGACAAAATCGGACACGCGCAAGCGCTGTACAAAATTCTGCATGATTTAGGCGAAGCGGATCCCGATACGTTGGGTTTCAAACGCCAAGCAAAAGAGTTTCATAACTGTCAGTTGGTGGAGCTGCCGATTGGCGAATATGATTTCAGTTTGGTGCGCCATTTTTTGTTTGACCATGCGGAATTATTGCGCTACGAAATGCTTACGCAATCATCCTTTCAGTCGTTGGCTGCATTGGCGAGAAAAGCAAAAGGGGAAATAAAATATCACGTTTTTCACGCAGATAGTTGGTTGAAACAACTCGCAAACGGCAACGAAGAAAGTAAAGCGAGAATGCAATCCGCCTTGAATTCTACGTGGCATTATGCGCTTGGCATTTTTGAGCCGGGAGCATTTGAAGAAGAGCTGAAATCATCCAATATTTTCGCTGGAGAAGATGCGTTGAAAACGGCTTGGTTAGAAAAAGTAACCGCTATCATAGAAACGGTTGGTTTGCGTGTTCCCGAAACAGATGAAACAAAAATCGCATTAGGTGGACGCAAAGGGTTTCACACAGAATATTTGCAACCGCTTTTGACAGAAATGACGGAGGTAACAAACGTTGACCCCAACGCGGAATGGTAATGTTTCCCGCGGATAACGCGAATTTTCGCAGAAACGAATGGCGTTCTGTTCACGTATAAATCTGCGGTAGCAAAAACAAAAATTATGTCATACTGCATTGCTATAGAAACCATGTTGCCGGAAGAGCGCAAAGCCCTGCACAAAAATTATCACGACAATCATTATGGCTTCCCGATTCACAATGATGATGAGCTGTTTGGTCGATTGATAATGGAAATTAATCAAGCCGGATTGAGTTGGGAAACAATTTTGAAAAAAGAAAATTCTTTTCGAAAAGCGTATGATAAATTCAGCATCAAAAAAGTAGCGGCATACACCGAAAAAGATCGGGAGCGATTGTTGAATGATGCGGGAATTATTCGCAACAGATTAAAAGTAAATGCCGCGATAGAAAACGCGAAAACCATTTTAGAACTGCAAAAAGAATTCGGTTCATTTGAAAAGTGGCTCGAACATCACCACCCAAAAACAAAAGAAGAATGGGTGAAACTATTTAAGAAAACATTCCGCTTTACAGGCGGTGAAATCGTAAATGAATTTCTGATGAGTATCGGCTATTTGAAAGGTGCGCATTCGGAAAATTGTACGGTTCACAAGAAAATCCTTGCGGCAAAACCGATGTGGACCAAAAAATAATTTATTTCAGACCAAACTCCTGGATTAATTGCTCCAGCCACGCATTAATACGGTCGTTGGTGAGCTCATCTTGATTATCTACGTCAATACACAAGCCGACAAATTGATTGTCGCGCAAGGCTTTTGAGTGATCAAATTCATACCCTTCGGTGGAAGTAAATCCGGCTAATGTGGCACCTTGTTTTTCGGCAATATCCGCAAACAAACCTAAGGCATCACAGAAATATGCGGCATAACCGTATTGGTCACCTAAGCCGTAAAACGCTACTTTTTTTCCGGTGAAATCTACTTGTTCCATTTCGGGAATAAAATCTTCCCAATCAGCTTGCAACTCTCCGTCATACCATGTTGGCATTCCCAAAATAAGGTATTCGTAAGGCGCAAAATCTTCTTTCTTTTTCTTGTAGATTTCTTTCATGTCCACGGTGTCTGCGCCAAAAATCGCTTCCAGTTTTTTCTTGATTTCTTTCGCTACGGTTTCTGTGTTTCCGGTGTCAGTTCCGTAAAATAATCCAATTTTCATCTGTCTCTTTTTTGTTTATAAAACGGAGTTTTTTATTTTATTTCCTTGAGCGTAATCGGGCTCACACCTACTT
>JAEYZB010000274.1 GCA_023428205.1 Bacteroidota bacterium
GCTTTTTCCATTACCCCATAATCAATGGAAATAATCGTGCATTGCGAATATGCGGTAGCTACAAATGCTTTTTTGTTTTCGGTGAAATAATACTTTTCCCCTTCGTTGAAACAATCGCCAACATCCGGCAAATGCTGATGTAGCGAAGCTAAAATATCTTTCGCCTTCCAAACAAACATTCCCGAGTTCCATAAAAAATCGCCACTTTTCAAAAACGTTCTCGCGATTTCTAAATCCGGTTTTTCGGTAAATGTCTTCACTTGATAAAATCCGTCTTTTGCAGTTTCTTCATTAAACTGAATGTAGCCATAACCCGTTGCCGGTTTAAATGGTTTAATGCCAAGCGTAACCAAGGCTTCATTGTTTTCCGTAAAGCGAATGCTTTCGTTGATAATTTCGCAAAATTTATCTTCGTTTAATATCAGGTGGTCTGACGGCACAACCGTAATAATCGCGTTCGGATTTTGGGCATAAATTTTCCCGCTGACATACGCAATACAAGGCGCAGTGTTTCTGCGTTGCGGCTCCAACAAAATTTGTTGTGAAGACAATGCGGGCAACTGTTCGCTCACCAAACTTTTATATTCGGCAGCGGTGACTACAAAAATATTTTCTACAGGGGCGATTTTAAGCGAACGTTCGTAGGTGATTTGCAACAGCGTTTTACCGATGTTCATCACGTCTAAAAATTGCTTCGGTTTTGCTGTCCGGCTCAGCGGCCAAAAACGCGAGCCGATTCCGCCCGCCATAATGGCTACATAAATATTGCTCATTGCGTATGGTTGGTAAACGGGCGCAAAACTAAGAAAAACTCTAACTTGAAAATTAAAATTCTATTTTGGCGAACAAATATTAACCATGGAGATTATTCATTTTTTCATAGACCTTCTTACGCACACCAAAGATGTTTTGCTAATGCTTTTTCAGCAATACGGCACATTGATTTACGCTATTTTATTTCTCATCATTTTTGTAGAAACAGGCTTGGTCATTTTCCCGCTTTTACCGGGCGACTCGCTTTTATTTACTGCGGGCTTATTGTGCGCTCAACCGGGCGGACTAAACATTTGGATATTAATTCCGCTTTTACTTGTCGCAGCCATTTTGGGTGATAATGTGAATTATTTTATCGGCAAATTTTTCAACGAACGGGTGCTTTCCTGGAAGATAAACGGCAAACCATTGGTAAAACAACAATGGCTTGATCAAACACATGATTTCTTTGAAAAAAATGGCACAAAAACAATCATTATAGCACGTTTTGTGCCGATAGTACGCACTATTACACCATTTGTGGCCGGAGTAGGAGAAATGAACTTCAAAACATTTTTCTCTTACAACATCATTGGTGGCATCCTTTGGGTGGTAGGCGTAACTGTTGCAGGATACTTTTTGGGACAGATTCCATTCGTAGAAAAGAATTTAGAAAAATTCATTTTAGGAATCGTGTTTGTTTCTATTATCCCGATTTTCACCGGATACTTCACCAGAAAAAAATAAAATGGCAACGTTCGGTTTAATAGGCAAAACGCTCGCACATTCATTTTCGAAAAACTATTTTACCGAAAAGTTCACCCAAGAAAAATTGCCGTTTTCGTACGACAATTTTGAACTGAAAACTATTGATGAGTTTCCTGCGCTCTTGCGCGAAAACTGCCAACTTCGCGGACTGAACGTCACCATTCCATACAAAACACAAATCATCCCGTTTCTTGACGAACTTGATTGGGAAGCCGAAAAAATTGGAGCCGTAAACACCATCAAAATCACAAACGGGAAAACGAAAGGATTTAATACCGATGTGTTCGGGTTTGAACAATCACTGTTCAAATGGTGTAAAAAAATGAGCAGGGTGTTGATTTTCGGAACAGGTGGAGCGGCTTTAGCCGCACAATACGTGTTGCAGAAAAACAAAATACCCTTTCAAAAAGTTTCGAGAAAAAAACAAAGTGGGGTTTTGACGTACGAAGAGCTAACCAAAGAAATAATTTCTAAAACTTCTTTGTACATAAATTGTACGCCTGCCGGCACGTTTCCTCACATTGATGATGAGCCGCTACCGTTGCCCTACGAATGGTTTTCTGAAAACCATTTTTACTTCGACATGATTTATAATCCCGCGAAAACTAAAACAGCTGCAGTCCTTGAAAAGCAAGGTGTACATTTGAAAAATGGATTGGAAATGCTCGAACTGCAAGCCGAGAAAAGCTGGGAGATTTGGAATTTGTAGTTTCTGAAAATAGGGCAAAAAAACGAGGTCATTGAGTACTTGTCGAAATGAGCAAAATTACCCTTCTTCATAATTTCTAATTTGTAATTCGTAATTGTTTTTACTTTTAAGTCCGAATTATGGCAAAATACAATCGCATTCTGCTCAAACTTAGCGGAGAATCCCTGATGGGAGAACAAAAATTCGGCATTGACACCAAAATGGTGATGAAGTATGCCACCGAAATCAAATCAGTAGTAGACATAGGAATAGAAGTAGCGGTGGTCATCGGTGGCGGGAATATCTATCGCGGTATTGAAGCTTCGGAAACAGGCATTGACCGAGTACAAGGTGATTATATGGGAATGCTGGCAACTGTCATCAATAGTATGGCGTTGCAAAGTGGATTGGAAAAATTGGACGTTTACACGCGCTTGCTCACTTCTTTTGAAATCAAACAAATTGCAGAGCCGTTCATCAAACGCAGAGCCGTTCGCCACTTAGAGAAAAAACGCGTGGTGATTTTCGGAGCAGGAACCGGAAACCCTTACTTTACAACCGACACAGCGGCTGCATTGCGCGCTACGGAAATTGGAGCTGATTTGATTTTGAAAGGTACACGCGTGGACGGAATCTACGACAGCGATCCGGAGAAAAATCCGAATGCCGTAAAATACAATACCATTACTTATCACGAAGCCATTACCAAAAAACTGAATGTAATGGATATGACGGCTTTCACCCTTTGTCAGGAAAATAACATTCCGATTATCGTATTTGACATCAACACCAACGGCAACCTGAAAAAAATCATTGAAGGCGACAATGTAGGAACTTTAGTAAGCGGAAAATAAATTCTTCTTACATTCGTTCTAAATGAACGAATCGTTTATGCCTAAATACACACTCTTCCTCCTCGTTTTTTTCACCCATTTAGTTTCGGCTCAAAAAATCGTGCTTTCAGGCTATGTGGCCGATAGCGAAACAGGTTATGCCATGTCGTATGTGAACGTAGTGTTTCCGAAAACTCAAAATGGAAATTATACTGATGAAGAAGGACGTTTTCGGATAGACATTTCGGAATTGAAAACCAGCGACAGCGTATTTTTTTCGCACTTGGGATATGAAGAAATTCGCACGACCATCGCGAATGTACAGCAACATCCCGCCATAAAACTAAAAGCAAAAAACTTTGCCATAGGGGAAGTCGTGGTATCGCCCATGAGCGCAGTGGATTTGCTTCGCCTTGCGAAATCAAAAATCAAAGAAAATTATCCGACAAACTATTCCA
>JAEYZB010000116.1 GCA_023428205.1 Bacteroidota bacterium
TACAGTCGTGGCCTGTCAAGCGGAACGTTCGCAGCACAAAAACCGCGCAACAGCTTTGGCAATGCTGAAAACAAAAATCTACGAAGTGGCTGTTCGTAAACACGAAGAAGAAATTGCTTCGCGCAGAAAAACACTGGTTTCTACTGGAGACCGTTCCGCAAAAATCCGCACTTACAATTATCCGCAAGGGCGCATCACCGACCACCGTATCAATATGTCCGTGTACAATCTGGAAACTTTTATGAATGGAGATATTGGCGATATGATTGATGCTCTTGCCATAGCAGAACAAACGGAAAAACTAAAAGAAGCGAATATAGGAGGTTAGCCTTGCTCGTTTTTTTGACCCATTTGTACAGTCGAAGCATTCTTCCCTCCTACTTATGACTTATTCCTTGCGACTTATCACTTACGACTTACGACTTTTTCTATCTTCGCGCTTCCAAAAGCTACATGCAGTATGTTTGAAAATTTACAGGAACGGTTAGAAGGCGCGTTTAAAACGCTCAAAGGACAAGGAAAAATCACGGAAATCAACGTGGCGGAAACGGTAAAAGAAATCCGCAGAGCATTGGTAGATGCGGACGTGAATTACAAAATCGCGAAAGAATTTACCGATAAAGTACGACTTGAAGCCTTAGGCAAAAATGTACTGACGGCTGTTTCCCCCGGCCAATTGATTACAAAAATCATGAGCGATGAACTCACCGCGCTCATGGGCGGTACTGCCGCTGAATTTAGTGTAAAAGGCAATCCTGCTGTGGTTTTGATTGCCGGTTTACAAGGTTCAGGGAAAACGACTTTCACGCACAAACTCGCAAAATGGCTGCACGAAAACAAGTCTCGCAGACCGCTTATGGTTGCCTGTGACGTGTATCGCCCTGCCGCTATCGACCAATTAATTGTGTTGGGAGAAAATATCAACATTCCGGTTTTTTCGGACAAAGGCAATAGCAATCCGGTGGATATTGCCGAAAAAGGCATAGCATTTGCAAAACAAAACAACTACGATACGGTAATCATTGACACCGCAGGACGCCTCGCAGTGGACGAAGAAATGATGAACGAAATTTCGTTGCTAAAGCAAAAAACAAACCCAACAGAAGTCCTATTTGTAGTGGATTCAATGACAGGGCAAGATGCCGTGAATACCGCTAAAGCATTCAATGATCGCTTAAATTTTGACGGAGTTGTCCTTACAAAATTAGATGGCGATACCCGCGGTGGTGCGGCTTTAACGATTACTTATACGGTCGGCAAACCCATTAAGTTTGTCTCATTAGGCGAAAAAGCCGAAGCCTTAGACGTGTTTCACCCTGATCGTATGGCACAACGTATTATGGGCATGGGCGATATTATTTCGTTCGTAGAGAAAGCACAAGCGCAGTACGATGAGAAAAAGGCACGCGAATTAGAGAAAAAAATTCGGCAAAATCAGTTCAACTTCAATGACTTTTTATATCAGCTCAATCAAATCAAAAAGATGGGTAATATGAAAGATCTCATGGGTATGATTCCGGGTATGGGTAAGGTGATGAAAGATGTGGATATAAACAACGATTCATTCAAAAAAATTGAAGCCATTATTCAATCCATGACCCCGAAAGAACGCAGCAATCCTGATCTTTTGGACGGCAAACGAAAACAACGTTTAGCAAATGGCTCCGGCAATTCCATTCAGGAAGTAAATACCTTCATCAAACAGTTTGACGAAATGAAAAAAATGATGAAGATGATGCAGAAAATGGGCGATGCCGGACGTCCCCCGAAACTACCGTTTAAAGTATAGTCGAAAGCCATAAGTGATAATCGTAAGCAGAAAGCCTGCTTATTTCGAAATGTGTTATACTGAAGTCGAAGTACTCAATGACCTCGTTTTTTTGCACCATTTCATTTTTTCCGCAAAGACAAGAATGTGCAAAATAGCTTGTTTCAACACTTCCTTTTTAAAACTTACAACTTTCGATTTTTCTTAATCTAGTTCAACTAAATAATAACGAAAAAAATATGTAGTTTTGCGCCTTACTTCAACTTATGAGTGACGCAATAAAACACGAATGTGGAATCGCCCTAATTCGTTTGCTAAAGCCCCTTGATTACTATGTCGAAAAATACCGAACGCCTGCTTATGGCTTAAACAAATTGTACCTGCTGATGGAAAAGCAGCACAATCGTGGACAAGATGGTGCCGGAGCCGCAGTAATCAAATTAGACCCAATTCCCGGAACACATTTCATCAATCGCTACCGTTCGGTAAATCAACAACCGATTGCTGACATATTTAGTCATATTTTTTCCCATTTCCCTAAAGACAGAAAAGCCCTCGAAAATCCGATAGCAGAAGCCGAATGGTATAAATCAAATGTACCGTTCGTGGGAGAAGTATTGCTCGGACATTTACGCTACGGAACGTATGGAAAAAACAACGATTCTTTTTGTCATCCATTCTTGCGTGAAAACAACTGGATAACGCGCAACCTTGCATTGGCGGGCAATTTCAATCTGACAAACGTGGACGAATTGTTTGACAATTTGATTACGCTTGGAC
>JAEYZB010000250.1 GCA_023428205.1 Bacteroidota bacterium
AATGCGGACACTGCATTTTGAATCACTTTTATTTTTTGTCCTGCACGTTTGCCGAGCTCTTTGAAGTTCGGTTTTATTTTTTTCTTCACGATGCCGGAAGCATCGCTGATGTACTCAATACTTTTTACGTTCACTTCATTCAGAATGTAGTTCTCTACTTTCTCGAAATGCTGTTGCTGTGTTTTGCTTAGCACAGGAATCAACACTTTGGAAAGTGGCTGACGTACTTTGATTTTTTCTTTTTTACGCAACGAAAGAACGAGTGAACAAGCTTTTTGTGCGAGTTCCATCCGCTCTTCCAAATCCTTGTCAATATTATGCTCTTCGGCTTTTGTGAGGAGCGATAAATGCACACTTTCCCATTTCAATGGTGTATTGTTTGCTATTGCTTTTTCGCGAATGTTTTCGGTCAAATTCTGATACAACCAATCGCTGAAAAACGGTGCAATCGGACTCATCAACTGCGCCACTACATTCAAACATTCATACAACGTTTCGTAAGCTGCTTTTTTGTCTTCGCTCATTTCGCCTTTCCAAAAACGTCTGCGGTTCAAGCGTACATACCAGTTGCTCAAATCTTCATCAACAAATTTTTCAATAGCGCGTGCGGCTTTTGTCGGTTCATAATCTTCGTAAGCAGCCGTAACTTCTTTGATCAGTGATTGCAATTTTGAAATAATCCAACGGTCTAATTCAGGTCGTTTTTCGACAGGAACAATGTTTTGTTCGTCAATTTTCCATTCGTCAATATTGGCATACAGCGCGAAAAACGAATAGGTGTTGTACAGTGTGCCGAAGTGCGAACGCATGACATCTTGCAATCCTTCGATGTCAAATTTCATATTGTCCCAAGGGTCGCTGTTGCGAATCATATACCAACGTGTAGCGTCAGCACTGTATTTTTCGAGCGTATCAAATGGGTCAATCACATTGCCCAAACGTTTACTCATTTTATTGCCGTTTTTGTCGAGCAATAAACCGTTCGATACAACATTTTTATACGCCACAGAATCGAATAGTGCTACGGCTAAAACGTGTAAGGTAAAGAACCAGCCGCGTGTTTGGTCAACGCCTTCTGCAATGAAATCAGCGGGGAAATTTTGTTTAAATTTTTCTTCATTCTCGAATGGGAAATGCCATTGAGCGTAAGGCATTGCGCCCGAATCGAACCACACGTCAATCAAGTCGGGAACGCGCTTCATTGGTTTTCCGCTGTCAGAAACTAAAATAATTTCATCAACGTCTGGTTTATGCAATGGAATTTCCATTGGTTTTATGAATTCCTCATAATTCGAATTGGGATTTCCCTCTGTTCCAAATACAGCAGGTGTTATGAATAAAATTCCTGCATTTTTGGCTTTAATCATTTCTGCTTTTAATTCTTCGACAGAGCCAATACATTTTTGTTCTGTTCCGTCTTCCGTTTTCCAAATCGGAAGCGGTGTTCCCCAATAGCGAGAGCGCGAAAGGTTCCAATCCACGAGGTTTTCGAGCCATTGTCCGAAGCGACCTTCGCCTGTACTTTTCGGTTTCCAATTGATGGTTTTATTGAGTTCAATCAAACGGTCTTTGATGGCGGTTGTTTTGATAAACCAACTATCCAATGGATAATAAATGACGGGTTTATCGGTGCGCCAGCAATGCGGATAATTGTGTTCGTATTTTTCGGTTTTGAAGAGTTTGTTTTCAAGTTTCAATTTCAACACAATCAAATCATCGGCACTCATAAAACTTTTCAAATCCGCGATGATATTGTTCGTGTGCAAAATTGCTTTTTGCAACTGAAATTCTTTTTCTTTTTCTTCCTCAGTATAGTAGGCTTCTTTTACATAGCGTCTTTCCAATGGAAAAATCGGGTCGTTTACTTCGTCCACAAATTTTCCGGTTCTGTCCACCAAAGTCAATGAACCAATGCCATTTTGTTTTGCCACACGGAAGTCGTCTGCACCGAAACTTGGCGCGATGTGTACGATTCCTGTTCCGTCTGTGGTTGTTACGAAATCGCCAATAATCACGCGAAATGCGTCACCATCTGTCGGTTGCGCATAGGGAAGAAGTTGTTCGTATTGTATCCCTTCTAAGTCTGAACCGACAAATGATTTCAGCACAGCAAACGGAATTTTTTTATCGCCTGCTTTGTAGTCGTCAAACGAAAGTGAAGCATTTTCTGCAACGAAATATTTGCCCAATAAATCTTTTGCCAAAATAACGTGAGTGAGTTGGTAAGTGTACGGATTGAATGTCTTTACCAGAACATATTCAATGTTTTTTCCGACAGCCAAGGCCGTGTTGCTCGGTAAAGTCCAAGGGGTAGTTGTCCATGCCAAGAAGAAAACCTCTCCGTCATTTTCAACTTTCAACTTTTCACTTTTCACTTTAAACTGCGCAATCGCACTCACATCTTTCACATTTCTGTATGCGCCCGGTTGATTTAATTCGTGTGAGCTCAAACCTGTTCCCGCGGCAGGAGAGTAGGGTTGAATGGTGTAGCCTTCGTAGAGCAAACCTTTGTCGTAGAGCTTTTTCAAAAGCGACCACAAACTTTCGATGTAGTTGTTTTCGTAGGTAATGTATGGATTTTCCATATCCACCCAATATCCCATTTTTTCTGTGAGGTCATTCCAAATGTCCGTGAAGCGCATTACATCTTCGCGACAGAGTTTGTTGTACTCCGCAACGGTTATTTTTGTGCCGATGTCGGCTTTCGTGATACCGAGCGTTTTTTCTACGTTCAGTTCCACAGGCAGGCCGTGTGTATCCCAACCTGCTTTGCGCTCCACGCGATAGCCTTGCAGGGTTTTGTAGCGGCAAAAAATGTCTTTTATCGCACGCCCCATGACGTGGTGAATGCCGGGCTTCCCGTTGGCGCTTGGCGGTCCTTCGTAAAACACAAAACTGTTTTCTTCGGGGCGTTCGCTGATACTTTTCTGAAATACATTATTTTCTTTCCAACGAGCTAGAATTTGTTTTTCTATTTCGGGAAGATTGAGTCCTTTAAATTCGGGATAACCGTTACTGTTTTTCTGCTGCATAAATCAAAATGCTAAGGGTTGCGAAAATAGCAAAATAGTCGTAAGCGTTGTATGGAGTTTATCGAAGTTTCGCAAGGAATAGTCGTAAGTAATTTTCGATTGAAATGGTGCAAAAAAATGAGCAAGAAATGGTCGCAAGGATTGGGTGGGTGAAAAAAACGAGGAGGAGCGTGAGTCGTACTAAAATAAAAAAGCCCGAAGCGTTGCCTCGGGCTTTTTTACTAACTTTTGTTCTGAGATTATTTTGCAACCTCTGTAGCAACTGAGTCAACAACTGCAGTAGCAGCTGAATCAACAACAGCAACAGCTTCTTCTACTACAGCAGCAGCAGAATCAACAACTTCAGTAGCAGCTTCTTCAGCTGGTTTGTTGTTGCAAGATGCTAATACTACACCTGCTACAACTGCGAACATTACGAACAATTTTTTCATTGTTTTTTTTGTTTTAAAATGGGTTAAATAATTGACGTGCAAATGTAAAATAGTTTTCCTAATAAAACCTAATTTTATTCTGAAAAATTTTACTTCTCTCGAAAAATGATGCTGACAGGCACTCCTTTCAGGTCAAAATTCTTTCTTAATTGGTTTTCTAAGAACTGTTTATAAGAATCTCCTATGTATTTCGGATGGTTCGAAAAAAAGGCAAAAGTGGGCGTTCTACTCGGCAATTGAGTGACATATTTTATGCTCACGAGTTTTCCGGAAGTAGCCGGTGGATGGTAGCGCGCAATTTCTTTCAGCATTACATCATTTAGTTTTGCTGTCGGAATTTTTACGGTCAATCCGGTGTAAACATCTTGGATAGAGTCAATCAATTTGAAAATACGCTGCTTTTCCAATGCAGAAATAAACACCAAAGGGATATCGCTGAATGGCGCCAATTTGCCACGTATATATTCCTCGTAGCGCAAAATAGTTTTCTCGTCTTTTTCGACTAAATCCCATTTATTTACTGCCACAATAATGCCTCGTTTTTTCTTCACTGCCATTCGGAAAATGGTCAAGTCTTGTTGTGATATTTCTTGATTTGCATCAAACACAATAATCGCAATGTCAGATTCGTCAATCGCTTTCACGGCACGGATTACGGAGTAAAATTCCAAATCTTCGTGCACCTTCGATTTTCTGCGGATTCCGGCAGTATCAATCAACATAAATTCCTTGCCGTATTTGTTGTAGTGCGAGTGAATGGAGTCGCGTGTAGTTCCTGCAATGTTCGTTACAATGTTC
>JAEYZB010000015.1 GCA_023428205.1 Bacteroidota bacterium
ACATTGATGACCGCAACGTTTTCTACAAAAACCGAATTACCGGAATTTCGATTCTCTTTCGTTTGTCCTTCTTCATCAACAGCCGGTTGTATCTTCGCCAACAAGCCTGTCAGATTTCCCATTTCAAAATGGTCGCAAGCACCTTTGATGGCACCACATTTAGTATGCCCTAATACAACAATAATTTTCGCGCCTGCTACTTTGCACCCGAATTCCATACTACCTAAAATATCTTCATTGATAATGTTTCCGGCAATACGAACGCTAAAAACATCACCAAGTCCTTGGTCAAAAATTAATTCGGCAGAAGTTCGACTGTCAATACAACTAAGAATCACAGCAAAGGGATGTTGGCCGTCCGAAGTCTCATTGGCTTGCTGCAAAAGATTACGATTTACTTTCAGGTTGCTTACAAATCGCTCATTTCCGTCTTTCAATAATTTCAACGCCATTGAAGGAGTTATGGCCGCTTGCATTTCTTTTGTCAACGTTTTCATTCTTGTTGATTTTAATAGTTTATGATAAATATAATTTTTCGATTGGATTTGCTTGCGAGAGTTTTTAAAATCTCAAAAGCCTGTTTTAATTTTCGGAACAAAGATAGGATTAGTATTTTAAATAATAGTAATACTATTATGAATAATTGTAAAAATATTTTCCCTAATTTTGTCGCCATATTCAACCGAAGTAAAGCATCCGAAAAATGAAGTTACCGTTACAGATAAAAATGAATGAAGCGTTGTTTCTTCGAAATCCTGAAAGTTCAGAACTCGGAAAAAACATTCTTAAACACAGTGTCCGGTTAATCTATAAAACAGGTTTTGAGGCATTCACCTTTAAAAAACTGGCAGAAGATATTGGCACTACGGAAGCCAGTATTTATCGCTATTTTGAGAATAAACACAATCTGTTGGTTTACCTGACCGCTTGGTATTGGAGCTGGCTTGGATTTCAAATCAGTTTTCACACCAATAATATCAAAGACCCTGCTGTCAAACTAAAGAGAATAATAAATCTGCTGGCAACTGCCGTTGAAGATGACGAAAAAACCGATTACATAGATGAAAGTATGTTGCATCAAATTGTTATTGCAGAAGGATCAAAAGCATACCTAACAAAACAAGTAGGAAAAGACAATAAACAGCATTTTTTTAAGCCTTACAAAGATCTATGTGCGGGCATAGGAAGTATTATTTCGGAATGCAATCCAAAATATAAATACCCAAAATCATTAGCATCCACTATCATCGAAATTGCCCATTTTCAAAACTTCTTTATGAATCATCTTCCATCTCTTACCGATTTTGGGAAAACGAAAAAAGAAAGCGAAATAATTGCCTTTCTAAATGATTTGGTTTTTGCCGGCATCAAGAAAAATTAGCCTCCTCCTCATTTTTTCGCACCATTTACGGTGCTTGAAAAAATACCGACAAATATTGATTCACCTCATTCGGGCAATCGTTTTGCACCCAATGCGAGCAATTCGGAATCGGTTTAAATTCGTACGAATTATTGATGTGTCTCGCGGTATCAAGAGTCATTTCTTTTCCGAGAAAGCGGTCATTTTCTCCCCAAATCAAAAGCGTTGGTGCTTTTATTTTTTGTTTGTACATGCCTTGTTTCCCAAGAGAATGGCGCAATGCGCGATAGTAATTGATGGAACCTGTCAGCGCGCCCTCTTGTTGATATGCCGCAACGAATGCATTCACATCTGCATCTGTGAAACTATTGCGGTCGCGCAATTGGCTGCGAATGGCTTTTTTAAAAAACACCGACAAATTCGCTCCGACAAAACGTTCCGGCAACCACGGTAATTGAAAGAAAAACATATACCAACTTTTACGCAGTTGGCTGAAATTATTTCTGATTCCTTTCGACATTTCTATCGGGTGCGGGCAGTTCAGCACCGCCAGTTTTTCCGTCAATTCAGGATAAAGTGTAGCGAATGTCCACGCCACCGCTCCGCCCCAATCGTGCCCCACAATAAATGCTTTTTGAAAACCCAATTTCGGAATCAGTTCTGCAATATCAGAAGCCACAATATCCGAAGTATAATTTGCCGCACCTTTCGGTTTATCGCTCAAATTGAAGCCGCGCAAATCGGGCGCAACTACCGTATAGGTTTCCGACAAAAAATCAATTTGCTTTCGCCATGTGTACCAAAACTCCGGCCAGCCATGCAACAACACAACTAACTTATTACCTGTTCCTTTTTTCGCAACGTGCAGTTTGATACCGTTGACTTCGATGTATTCGTGTGTGAGCATATTGATGGGCAATTTGAAGATGAATCTATATAAATCTTGCTTATTTTTTTCACCCATTTACTCCAACAGCCTCTTCAACTCATTCAATTTCATCAACGCTTCAATGGGTGTAAGCGCATTGATTTCAACTTTCTCCAATACTTCTCCTACGCGTTTTAGTTTCGGGTCGCTCATATCAAACATCGTAAGTTGTACTTTCGGATTTGTTTTTTTCAACGATTGGCGCGCCTGACTATTTTCACGCAGCTCTTCCAATTCTGTCAAAAGTTCATTTGCTCTGTCAATGATAAGGCGCGGCATTCCCGCCATTTTCGCCACGTGAATACCAAAGCTGTGTTCGCTACCGCCTGGCACAAGTTTTCGCAAGAAAATAATTTTGTTGTTCGCCTCTTTTATCGAAACGTGATAGTTCTTAATGCGGTCATATTTATCGGCAAGTTCGTTCAATTCGTGATAGTGTGTGGCAAACAAGGTACGCGGATGACCAAGCGGATAATTATGCAAAAACTCTGCGATAGACCAGGCTATAGAAATGCCATCATAAGTCGAAGTACCACGTCCGATTTCGTCCAGCAAAATCAATGAGCGAGCCGAAAGATTATTGATGATGCTTGCAGTTTCGTTCATCTCAACCATAAACGTTGATTCGCCTGCGCCCATATTGTCGCTTGCGCCAACACGCGTGAAAACTTTATCCACCCAACCAATTTTTGCACTTTTCGCAGGAACAAAACTTCCCATTTGCGCCATCAATGTAATGAGTGCCGTTTGCCGAAGCAATGCCGATTTACCGGACATGTTCGGACCGGTAATCATCAAAATTTGCTGTGTTTGGTCGTCTAAAAAAACATCATTCGGCACATAACTTTCACTTGCATCTAACTGCTGTTCAATCACCGGATGCCGTCCGTCTTTAATATCTATGGCAACAGTTTCATTCACTTCAGGTTTGCAATAATTCAACTGGTTTGCTGACTGCGCAAATGAAAGCAATACATCTAAGCGCGCTACAATATTCGCGTTCTGTTGAATCGATAAAACAAAGTCACGCACATACTGCACCAATTCATTAAACAATCGCTCTTCTATCAACTGAATTTTATCTTCCGCGCCTAGCACTTTCTGCTCGTATTCTTTCAGCTCTTCCGTAATGTAACGCTCCGCATTCGCCAGTGTTTGTTTGCGAATCCAATCGCTGGGGACTTTGTCTTTGTGCGTGTTCGTTACTTCCAAATAGTACCCAAATACATTATTGAAACCAACTTTCAGCGATGAAATTCCGGTGCGCTCCGCTTCCTGCTGCTGAATACGCGCGATGTAGCTTTTTCCCGAAGAACGAATGTCACGCAACTCATCCAATTCCTTATCCACATTGGGTTTTATAAAATTTCCTTTTGTAATCAATGCGCCCGATTCTTCTTCCAAATCGCGCTCAATTCGTGCGACAACCTGATCCAGCAAAACGATTTTCTGTGCGTTTTTTTCGACCACTTCAT
>JAEYZB010000298.1 GCA_023428205.1 Bacteroidota bacterium
AGCCGCGCACTTCGTAGGTTTGGAGCGTTTCAAAGCGCGTAAAGAAGCCGCAAAAGAACTCGAAGAAACAGGGCTTTTGCTAAAGACCGAAGACATCGTAAATAAAGTCGGCAGAAGCGAAAGAACGAACGCGATTATTGAACCGCGTTTGTCTTTGCAATGGTTTGTGAAAATGGACGAACTCGTAAAACCTGCGCTTGAAAATGTTTTGAACGACAACATTCAGTTTTTTCCTGAACGTTTTAAAAATTTGTATCGTCATTGGCTCGAAAACATTCGCGATTGGCCCATATCGCGCCAACTTTGGTGGGGGCAGCAAATTCCTGCGTGGTATGATGAAGAAGGAGGTTTTGTTGTAGCAAAAACGCACGAGGAGGCTTTGGCGGAATACAAAACCAAATATCAAAGAACAAATATCAAAGAACTTCGTCAAGATGAAGACGTTTTGGATACGTGGTTTTCGTCTTGGCTCTGGCCCATTTCGGTGTTTGACGGTTTCAAAAACCCGCAAGGCGAAATCAATTATTATTATCCGACTTCGGTGCTCGTAACAGGTTGGGATATTATCTTTTTCTGGGTGGCGCGAATGATTTTCGCAGGCTACGAATTTAAGCACGAAAAGCCATTTGAAAAAGTGTATTTCACGGGAATGGTGCGTGACAAGCAACGCAGAAAAATGAGTAAGTCGCTTGGTAATTCGCCAGACACCTTTGAACTGATAAACACTTTTGGGGCAGATGGTGTTCGCTTCGGTGTGATGAGTGCCGCGCCTGCGGGAAACGATTCGCTTTTTGATGAAAAACATTGCGAGCAGGGACGAAACTTCACGAATAAATTGTGGAATGCTTTGCGCCTCGTAAAAGGTTGGGAACTCACGGCTGATGCGAACGTTAGCGCACCAACGCAAAACGTAAACGAAACAGCAGGAGCGTGGTTTGAAGCGCGTTTGAACGAAACCATTGTAGAAATGGAAAAACTCTTTGACGAGTTCAAATTGAGTGAGGCATTGATGACACTCTACAAACTGATTTGGGACGATTTCTGTTCGTGGTATTTGGAAATGGTAAAACCTGAATTTGGTAAACCAATCAGCGAAAAAGCATACAACCAAACTATCAACTTCTTTGAGCGTTTGATGCAACTCGCACATCCGTTTATGCCGTTTATCACGGAAGAAATTTGGTTCACATTGCGTGAGCGCGAAGAGAAAAATTCGATTTGTGTAAGCTCTTATCCGAAAGCGGAAAACTTCGATAAAGCCTTGATTTCACAAGGCGAAACAGCGTTTGAAATCATTGCGGCTATTCGTGAAATTCGCGCAAAAGCGCAAAAGAAAAATCACGAAACGGTGAACGTTTTCTACAAAGTTGGAAGCGAAGCAAACGACAACGATTTTATCGCTTTCAAAGAAATAATTGCGAAACTCGCGAAAATCGAAGCGTTTGCCCGCCTGAATGACGTAGTCGGGCAGGAAAAGCTCGATAAACAACAATTCGGTTATACAAGAAATGCCGTTGTGAAAGCGTTCGAATTGCTTGTAGAAACAGGCGAAGCGGAAGTTGCTGTTGATATTGAAACACTCAAAAAAGAACTGGCCTACACTGAAGGATTTTTGAAAAGCGTGGACGCGAAACTCACGAATGAACGCTTTATGGCAAACGCAAAACCTGATGTAATCGCGAATGAACAGAAGAAAAAAGATGACGCGTTGCAGAAGATAAAAGCGTTGAAGGAAAGTATTGGTGCAAACTAATCCTGCTCATTTCGATAAATGTTACACTGAGCTTGTCGAAGTGCTCAATGCACCGCATTTTTTCACACCATTTACAGTGATATGCCATGCGCATTTCATGGGTAATTCTTAATTGAAAAATCATAATTCTATTCTATTTTCGCGCCACAAATAAATTCCGCTATGCAAATTATTAATCCTGCAACCAATGCAGTTATCGCAAATGTTACCGAAGACAACACCGCAACACTTGCCGAGAAATTTTCAACACTGAAAAACGGACAAAAAGCATGGGCGAAAACGCCTATCGCTACACGTGTTTCCGTTATTTTGAAGTTCTACGATTTACTGGACGAACACAAAAAGGAATTAGCGGAAACCTTGACTTCGGAAGTCGGAAAACCTTTGCAACAATCGTATAATGAATTGAACGGAGCGCGGACTCGGATTCAGTGGTTGGCGAATAATGCCGAAAAGTATTTAGCGACCGATTGGATGGTGGAGTCGGACGGAATGGGCGAAAAAATCGTGTATGAACCACTTGGTGTAGTTTGCAATATTTCCGCTTGGAACTATCCGTATCTGGTAGGAACGAACGTATTTGTTCCTGCGCTGCTCGCGGGGAATGCAGTACTTTACAAACCTTCTGAATTTGCAACGCTCACGGGTTTAAAAATTCAGGAATTGTTTTACAAGGCGGGCGTTCCGAAAGATGTTTTTGAAATAGCCATCGGTGCGCGTGAAGTGGGAGAGGAGTTGTTGAAACTGAATTTTAACGGCTACTATTTCACGGGTTCGTACAACACCGGAAAATACATTTACGATAATGTGGCGAAAAAAATGGTTCCATGCGGGTTGGAGTTGGGAGGAAAAGACCCATTGTATATTGCCGATGACGTTGCCGATGTGAAAAACGCAGCGATTGGAACGGCTGATGGCGCGTTTTACAATAATGGTCAAAGTTGTTGTTCGGTGGAGCGTATTTACGTTCATGAAAAAGTGTATGACGAGTATGTAAATGCTTTTGTGGAAGAAGTAAAATCGTGGAAAATTGGCAAACCGACCGAAGAAGGTGTTTATATCGGAGCCTTGACGCGTCCTGCACAAATTGAATTATTGGAACATCAAGTGAAAGATGCACTCGCGAAAGGCGCGAAACTGCTGATAGGAGGAAAACGCATTGAAGGCGAAGGAAACTATTTCGAGCCGACTGTTTTGGCAAATGTAACGAACGATATGTTGGTGATGCGCGAAGAATCTTTCGGACCGATAATCGGTATCGCAAAAGTAAGCAATGACGCTGAAGCACTTCGTTTGATGAATGACACCGAATATGGCTTGACGGCTTCTGTTTACACAGCCGAACAAGCACGCGCAGAAAAGATTTTATCGGAATTGCAATCGGGAACAGGCTACTGGAACTGCTGCGACCGCGTTTCTCCCGCTTTGCCGTGGAGCGGACGCAAACATTCCGGTTTCGGAGCGACCCTTTCGCATATTGGCTTGCGGGCATTTACCCAGCCGAAAGGCTATCATTTGCGCGGCAACTGGAGCAAATAAATGGTCTGAAAAAACTTGTGGTAAGTGTCGCTTACAATTATTCAGATTTTATTTTGTGAATCTGCGTCTCTGTAACCTGATACAGCCCTTGACTAGTACCATCAGCCCAACACTCAACAATCTCTGGTTGTTCTTTTTGGTTAGGATAGCGAACAACTTTTAATTTTTGAGTTTTTAGGTAATCGCTATTTGAATTTTGATCATTCGTGACTTCATCATTCATTTTTACTTCGTCCCCTTCCTTAAATTTATTACTCATGGTTATTATATTTATGAGTAGGCAAGGTAGAAAAATTAAAGGAAATTTTCAAGGATAAAGTCAGAATAATTATGTTGGACAGATCCCCCTCCGTCACTGCGTGCCACCTCCCCTTGGGCAGGGGAGGAATTGGGGTAGCGCATTTACCTGAATCATTACGATGAGTGCTTCTTTTGCTCCCCTGATAGGGGAGCTGTCCGAAGGACTGAGGGGTGTTTTTTTGTTTGGATTTTAGTTTATAGAAACAAGTTAGTGGTAAAACTTGCGGATGACCCAAAGCTGAATATTGGGAACAAAAAATAAAACTTGATAGACTTCAAAAGCAAACTTCGGGAACAATCTTTTGAAAAAAGGTAACTTCGCGAACAGACAAACGGACAGAATTAGTAACGGATAGAATTATTGATGGCATTTTACATAAAACAGATACATAGCATTGCACTTGCAGTTAGCATTGTCGGGCTGATTACTTTGATAGGAAACATTGGATTTGCTCAATCATTCATCTCTCAAGATATATTTTACGGATTTTATTGTTTCGTGTTGACTGTAGGGATTGTTTCTACAAAACTCAGATACATTATTGACTTTTCGAGGTTCAAAAGAAAAGCATTTGTATTTGACTTGTTGACGATTTCGTTTACGCTCCTTCTTTTTTACGCTCACTTTATAAACAGTTCAACAGAAAGTTGGATATCTATTTTTGAAAATAATCATTTGATAAACTTTGCGATTGTATTCACGTTCATAAGAGAGTTTTCGGAAGTAAGAGTGAATTACAAAAGAACGGTTTTAAATCCTGCACAACTTTTCATTGCAAGTTTTTTAAGCATTATTTTAATCGGTACAGTGCTTTTAATGTTGCCCAAAGCCACGAATGGCGGAATTTCTTTTATAAATGCTCTTTTTACTTCCACAAGTGCCGTGTGTGTTACGGGTTTGGCTGTGGTGGACACCGCTGCTCATTTTACTCTTTTCGGACAAACCATCATAATGCTTCTAATTCAAGTGGGTGGTTTGGGAATATTGACTTTTGCAAGCTATTTCAGCTATTTTTTCAAAGGTGGTTCTACTTATGAAAACCAACTTGCGTTGGGCGACTTGACAAGTTCCAACAAATTGGGCGAAGTGTTTTCTACTTTAAAATATATTTTACTTGTAACTTTTGGGATAGAATTAGTTTCGGCATTGCTGATTTACGTGAGCCTTGATACATGCAACTTCAATTCCCAATGGGAGCAGATTTTCTTTTCTGTTTTTCACGCCATTTCATCATTTTGTAACGCAGGGTTTTCTACTTTACCCAACTCCTTATCCGAAACAGGTTTTCAATACAATTATGCTTTACACCTTGTCATTATTTTAACTTTCTTCTTGGGCGCATTGGGTTTTCCCATTGTGGTAAATCTGCTAACTTATCTGAAATACAAAATCTCCATTCTTCTTTCCTTTTCAAAAAAGCAAAAAAATTACAGACCTTGGGTACTGAAC
>JAEYZB010000192.1 GCA_023428205.1 Bacteroidota bacterium
TTTTCGGGTGAAAAAAATGCGCGGGAAATCTTCTTTTTTGATGACGATGTACGGATAGGTTTTGTCATCGCGCAATAGGACGTTGTACTTCGGCTGAAATTGTTTGATGAGGTTATTTTCCAGTAAAAGGGCGTCTTGTTCGGTATCTACAATGGTAACTTCCACGCGTTCGGTTTGTTGGAGCATTCGCTGAATGCGGTATGGGCGTTCGGCTTTCAGAAAATAGGAACTCACCCGTTTTTTTAAGTTTTTCGCCTTACCGATATATAAAATCGTGCCTTCGGCATTTATGTATTTATAAATGCCCGGATTTTCGGGAATGCTGTCGCGAAAAGTTTGATAGAAGATTTCAGGAGTCACGGTGTAAAGAAAGAAAAAATAGACATAGAAAGTGAGGCGTAGTAATAAGAAGAAAAGAATGATGGGAGTGTAAGCTGCCGTCATTCTTTTCTTTTAGTTTTTGCTCTTTGCGCTTAATATTATACAGATTTTCGATAGGTGTTTTGAGCCAAATATTCATTAGGGACTCGAAATCACACAATTGCTCCTCATTTATTTCAGATTTAGTCAAATCATTTAGATTGATTTACTACTTTCAAAATCTTAAACTTTTTATTTTGAGCAGGTAATGCACAATCTATAGTCATTCCTTCTTTAAAGCCAATCAAGGCTATTCCTAATGGAGATAAAACAGATATTTTTTTCTCCATTATGTTGGCATTGCTTGGAAGAGTAAGTGTGAACTTAAAGACATGTTTGCCATTTTCTTCCGCTACCTCAAAATACGAGTCAATACGAATAACGTCAGGCGTAATTTCTTTGTCTTTTATAACCCTTACTCTTGTCAGCTCTTCCATAAGTTGTACCACTTCTTTTGTTTTTTGTGTAGGTGACAAATGTAGTACCACTGACTTTAATGTGTTGTAATCGGTATCTGTTATTATAGGTTTCATATTTTTTTATTTATCATTTTGAATGTAAAAAATGTGCAAACAGCTATGTTATGCTGCTTCACGGTGTTTGATAATAGATAAAGAAGGAAGAATACCCCTGCTGTTAAGAATGTAAAACAGGGGTTTGCGCTACAAAGATTTTTTGACCGCTAAACAATGCGATGTTTGCGACAACTACATCGACACGGCAAGTGGTAGTCATTTCTGACACCCCATAAGATAGCTCGTATGTAATGCAATCTTTAAACATTTTATGTTTGTTCATTTGATATAAGCGAAGGTATAACTAAAACACAATTTAGATTGTTACTATAGGTATGGAAGGGTGTTTTTTGTTATTTTTTGGCGTTTCCTGTTTTGTTTTGTCTTTATATCTGACCCCTAAAACTCAGAAAGCCGCTCCTGAGAGGAACGGCTTCTGATAACCAAAACCAAACCATGTTGACGACTGTCATCGGGGTTTGTAGAATATGTTGTTACGCGTTTACTGTAGAAGTAACTGGCGCTTTAGGTGCTACTGCTTTTTTCGCAGGTGCTTTTTTTACGACTTTTTTTACAGCCTTTTTCGCTACCGCTTTCTTTACAACTGCTTTTTTCGCTGCAGGTTTAACCGAAGAGGCCACTCCTTTAATCTTTTTTTCAATTTCTGCTTCTAACGATTGGATTTTTTTAGTCAAAGCGCTCACTTGCGAAAGACCTTCTTTGCGATATTTTTCCACCGCTTTGTTCAATTTGGCTTCGATTTCTTTGCGTTTAGCTTCTGCGTTTACGACTACTTGCTCCACAATCTTTTTGCCTTCGCGCTCGTTGATTTTTCCTTTTTTAATCAACTCGTCCACGTTTTTTTGAACCTTTTTAGAAGACTCTGCTGCAAATCCTACACCGGCATAAAGCAAGTGAGTAAGCGTTTCTTGTAGTTTTTTGTTGTCTGCCATGATATTTGTTTTTTTATTTTTTAATATTTGTTTCTCGTTCCTGTCTGAATTGTCAATTTAATTTTTAATAAATATGTTTTTGGCAATTATTGTTTTTTTATTCCTATTGCCCAACCTTTCAAAATCCCCGTTATTATTCGTTTAAATCAACGATGCAAATATACAGGAGAAATTATCAGACCATCAAATTCTTTTCAAAAATAAATGATTAAAATTTCATTATGTCGTTGAAATCGTTTACTGACAATAGTTTTATAATATTAATATTATATATATTTGAAATTATTTTATATGTTTTGCATTCAACTTCTTTCTTTTTTACATGAATTTAATGTTTGCTTTAGCTCGTTTTTTATTATTTAGTCCCGAAAAGTAATACATGATACGATATATTTTCGCTCTTTTGTTAGTAGGCTCTTTGGCGCAAATGAAAGCGCAGTCTTTGTTTCACGAAGAACTTGATTCTCTTTTGAACCCTGCTTTGAAGCCTTTTTATTTCAGTGTGGCATCTGGCGATCCGCACAGTAACAGTGTTGTTTTATGGACAAAAGTGTGGCGCGAAGCACCCGAAACGACTGCCGTTGAATGGCAGGTTGCTACTGATACGCTGATGCAAAATGTCGTACAATCGGGAACGGTAATCACGGACTCTAACTCCGCCTATACGGTAAAAGTACAGGTATTTTTACTGCAACCGGCTACCACCTATTTTTATCGTTTTAAGGCAGATGGCGTGTATTCACCAATTGGCAGAACAAAAACCGCACCCGTAATGGAAGTAGATCACTTGCGTTTTGCAGTAGTGAGTTGCAGCAACTATGAGGGCGGCTATTTTAATGCGTATCGTTTAATTGCCCAACGCAATGATTTGGATGCGGTGATTCACTTAGGAGATTATATTTATGAGTATTCGCGTGGTACGTATGGCGATAAAAAAGCAATGCGCAGGCACATTCCGCAGTCGGAAATTTTGACACTTCAAGATTATCGTTCGCGCTATGCGCAATATCGCTTAGATAGTGATTTACAGGAAATGCATCGTTTGTTTCCAATGATTGCCATTTGGGACGACCATGAATTTGCCAATAACACGTATAAAGATGGTGCAGGAAATCATCAGCCGGACGAAGGAGAGTGGGAGGTGCGGAAAGCTAACGGAAAGAAAGCATATTTTGAATGGTTGCCGATAGCGGATAATCCGCAACAGGAAATAGAGCGTTCTATTAATTATGGGGAGTTGGCGGAACTGTTTATGTTAGATGGTCGCATTGCAGGACGAAGTAAACAAGTAGATCATAAAGATGTTACCCTCTTTTCTTCCGATAGGACGATGCTGGGTGC
>JAEYZB010000281.1 GCA_023428205.1 Bacteroidota bacterium
TCATTGACCTCTTCCAAAACATAGAATTGTTGCCAGGTCATTCCTGCATAGCGCGAATCCTCAAACAGGGTCGCTTCGTGATATTTTCCTACTGCATCCAAGTACTTTTTTGCCTGAGCAAAAACGCCATTGGCACAACTAATCGCCAAGAGCAAAAAAAGTAATTTACCGTTTCGCATAATCATTTATTGTTTTGAAATTTAAGATACGCAAAATGCGCTTCGGTTTAGGGTTCTCTCGTGCAATTTACGAATTGTTCTGAAAGAGAATTTATCCATTGTGGAAAAAACAAGAACCCCAAATGAAACAATTTAGAGAAAGCGCATCTATAAACGAAAAGAAGCCTTTGTGTATGGTGTTATCTTGGATTTATTTTGCAAAAAATCACCTGAAAATCGGCAAAGTCTTTCTTTTGATTAATTTCGGGGCTTATTACCGCCTGCATGCAGCTGAAAGATTTTATACAAGAAACGAACGGAGATTTACGCGATTTGATTTTGGCGATAGCGAAGGCATCTGCAGAATTGAGCAAAACGGTTCGAAACGCTCCGATTACAAACCTCACGGGTGCTTTGGAAAACACAAATGTGCAAGGAGAAATAGTCCAGAAATTAGATGATTACAGCAATAAACTGCTGATGGATTTTTGCACGAAAAGCGGAAGCTGTGCAGGCTATTTAAGCGAGGAAAATGAAGGAATAACTACGCTCAATAAAAATGGCTCGTTGGTTGTTGCCGTTGACCCATTAGACGGTTCTTCAAATATTGATATTGCCGCGCCAATCGGCACGATTTTTGCCATTTGGAAACGCAATTCAACTATTGGTGAAGAAACCGTTGAAAGCGATTATTTGCAAAATGGAAATGCGTGCATCGCTTCGGGCTATGTGCTTTACGGAAGTGCTACGATGCTGATGTTTACGACAAAAAAAGGCGTGCATTTATTTGGCTTGAATACCGAAACCAACGAATATGAATTGGTAAACGAAAAAGTAGAATTGCCTGCAAAAGGGAAAATCTATTCACTCAATCAGGGAAATTTAGCCAAGTTTGAAAAAGCGGCACGTTTATTTGTGGAAGATTGTACTTCCAAAGAAAAAGCATTTTCGCTGCGTTACATCGGTTCTATGGTAGGCGATTTATATCGCACCTTTTTGAAAGGCGGTGTGTTCCTATACCCTGCTAATGAAGGCGAAACCAAAGGTAAATTACGCTTGCTGTACGAATGTATTCCAATGTCGCTTTTGGCAGAACAGGCGGGCGGAAAAAGCACGAATGGCAAGCAACGTATTTTAGATATTCAACCGACTGCGTTGCACGAACGTTGTGCTATTGTTATCGGTTCATCAGACTTAGTTAATCAGTATATTCAATTTTCAAATTAGTATAAAAAATGAAGAAAATTTTAATTGTCGCATCGTGTTTGTTAGGCTTTTTCGCTAATGCGCAAACTGCACCAGAATTAGTAAACGACACTGTTTCGGTGTGCAATGGAGATGTGAATTTTACGCTCGTTTTGGCGAACGATAGCGACCCGGAGAGTGATGAATTTCATATCACCAATCTTGTTTCTGCTGCGCAAAACGGAACGGCTACTTTGAGTGGCGATACCATTTACTACACTCCGAATGCGGGATTTCGTGGGCAAGACCAAATAACATACCACGTGTGCGACACCACAAACCAATGTGCTGACGCGTTCTTGGTGTGGAATGTGGATACCTGCGGAGTAATCAATACGGCTCCTGTGGCAAATGATGATGTAGCTGCGGTATGCGTGTCTTTGGGTAATGTAGTGCAACTGCTCGGTAATGATACTGATGCGGAAAACGATAGCTTAGCGGTAACGGAACTTCTCGGCACTCCTGTTTATGGAGTGGCACAGTTGATTGTCAATAATGTATTATATACAGCCAATGATTCGGTAGGCATAGATTCTTTGCAATATGTAGTGTGCGATTACCCGATAACACTTTCTGTACAAAAATGCGATACCGCCTGGGTTGTTTTTAATGTTGATACCTGTCCGCCTAATAATGCACCCATCGCGCAACCCGATGCCGTTGCCGGAGTAGAGGATTTCTTTGTTTTGCCGTTTAATCCGTGCGACAACGATAGCGACCCCGATGGCGATAACATTACCTGTACTCCGTCTCCGATTCCTCCGCTACCGATCAATGGTCCGCTGAACGGAACGTTGAGCTCTATAGGAGGTAGTTGGACATACACTCCCAACCCCAATTTTAATGGGGTGGACGGTTTTACCTACAAAGTGTGTGATGATGGGAATCCTCCTTTATGCAGTTACAGTGTAGTCGGTATTGTGATTGCACCGACCAATGACCCGCCTCGCGCCAATAACGACAACTACACGGTGTTGGAAGATTCGCGCACGCTACTTCCGGTATTGAGCAATGATGAAGATATAGATGGAGACAATTTAGCAATAAGCATTGTAACACAACCGCAACACGGCACGATTGAACTAATCAACAATCAGGTGTTCTATACTCCCGATTTGAATTACAGTGGCAATGATGCTTTCCGTTATCGCGCATGCGACCCAAGCGATGAATGTTCTTTGGCGAATGCCTACATCACCGTTTTGGCGGTAAACGATGCGCCAACACCTGTTACCGATACCATAAAAATAATGGATAACGGGCGCGATGCATTGGTAGATGTTGTTGCCAATGATTGGGACGCGGAAGGCGATTCGTTTTACATTGCGAATACCTGGGGTGGAACATTTTTGAGCAGTATGTTGATGGTAGAAAATGGCAAAACGATAGTACACGTTCAGAAAACAGACCCTAAAGCCTGCGGTATAGATTCTGTTTTTTACAGCGTTTGCGATTATGCAAATTGTGACACAGGAATTGTTTACGTGATTGCCGTTTGTCCATTTGATGATTTTATGCCGCAAGGATTTTCACCTGACGGAGACGGCACGAATGATGTTTTGGCATTCCCGACCTTGAATTTCTTCCGTCCTTTGGAATTAATTGTTTTCAATCGTTGGGGACATCCTGTTTATCAAGCCGATGATTACAACAACGATTGGGACGGGCGTGCGCAAGACCTGAATCAGCCGCTACCGGACGGCACCTATTTTTACTCTATAAAAATTCCGGACGGCAGAAAATATTCCAGTATGTGTATCATCAACCGCAATCGTTAATTCTATAACAACATAAAACAACAACAATGAAATTTTTTATAGACACTGCGAACTTGGCAGAAATAAAGGAAGCGGAGGCTTTAGGGATTTTGGACGGAGTGACCACTAACCCTACTCTTATGGCGAAAGAAGGGATAAAAGGACAGGAAAATATCTTGAACCACTACAAAGCTATCTGCGAGATAGTGGACGGTCCGGTAAGTGCCGAAGTGATTTCAACAGATTTTGAAGGCATGGTGAAAGAAGGAGAAATCTTGGCTGCGCTGCACCCGAACATTGTGGTGAAAGTGCCGATGATTCCTGCGGGAATAAAAGCCATAAAGTATTTTTCCGGCAAAGGAATTAAAACAAACTGCACCTTGATTTTTTCTGCTGGACAAGCATTGCTTGCGGCAAAAGCGGGAGCAACGATGGTTTCTCCTTTCATCGGGCGTGTGGACGATTCTAACTGGGACGGAGTTCAATTGATTGAACAAATCGTACATATTTATCGCACCTACGGTTTTGAAACGGAAGTGTTGGCTGCATCTATCCGTAGCGGTTTGCACATTGTGCGCTGTGCTGAAGCAGGTGCTGACACCGCTACTTGTCCGCTTTCGTCTATAGCATCACTATTCAAACATCCACTTACAGATATCGGCTTAGAAAAATTCTTGGCTGATTACAAGAAAGTAAATGGGTAAAAAAAACGAGGTGGATTGAGTGTGCCGAAATAAACACGTTTTGAAACCCCCTAAAAAATGAGCAGGATGAATTCATCCTGCTCATTTTTTTTACCCATTTGCCTTTATTAGGCGGCAAAATAAGGTTGCAGAATATCTTCAAAGTTGTAGAGCCCTTTTTTCTTGTCCTGCATATTTTCAGCAACAAATACTACTCCATTTCCGAACGCTTCGCGCGAAATACTTTCATGAGTCAGACGAACTGTTTGATTCGGGAAACCGAAAATAACTTCATGTTTTCCCACAATCCCTCCGGCTCTGACAGAGTTGATTTGTTCTTTATTGAGGTCTAAAGCATCGGCAAGCTTGATCGCGGTCCCCGATACGCCTTCTTTTCCTTTAAAATGCTCTTCTACAATTTCAATATCTGTCCATGGTGCAATTCGTTTCAACAATTTAGACGCAAACATTAGGAAGTTTACGCCAAGGGTAATATTGGGAGACCAAAAAACCGCTGTCTTCTCTGCAAGCAATTTCAGTAAGTTTTTTTCTTTTTCTCCATAATGCGAAATAGCAGAAATGATTTTCACCTTCTTTTCGCTTGCCACTTTCCCATAGGTGTATATTCCGCTGGTTGATGAAAAGTCAATAATCACTTCAACAGGGTGTTTGTCAAGCAGCTCTTCTATCGAGATGTTTTCTGAAGAATAAATAGTGCCGTCTTCTTCTGACTCAACTCCTAAAAACTCGGAAGCACTCCGTTGGTCTAATGTCTTTTTGCGTTTCAGCACCCATTCAAGGCAAAAATGGGTATTCTGCAATAATACGTTGGCAACGGCTTTCCCTGTTCGCCCAAATCCAATAAGTCCTACTTTTACTTTATTATCCATAACGCTAAAGATTTTTAGTTAAAAAAAAGCCGAACTCGAAGAGGAGTGTGTATCGGCAAAGTATGTATGCTACCAAAGCTAACAAAAAATCTGTAACCGGAGCGCTTTTAATGTATTCCTATTTCACTTTGCGTCCTTTCGCTACGCGCTGATTAAGTTCCGTTTTGTGTATTTTTCGTAAGTCCACCATGAAAATCGCATCGACTCTTTG
>JAEYZB010000003.1 GCA_023428205.1 Bacteroidota bacterium
TTTAATAAAATCATCTAAGTCGCCATCGAGAACAGGCTGAACGTTTCCGGTTTCGTAGCCGGAGCGCGTGTCTTTAATCAGCTTGTACGGATGCAAAACGTAGTTGCGGATTTGCGAACCCCATTCGTTTTTCATTTTCGTTCCCTCGAGTTTATCGCGCGCTTCGTTGCGTTTCTGCACTTCTATTTCGTAGAGTTTCGATTTGAGCATTTGCAAGGCGCGGTCGCGGTTATCGTGCTGCGAGCGCGTGATTTGACACGAAACGACAATGCCTGTCGGTAAGTGTTTCAAACGCACAGCCGTTTCCACTTTGTTCACATTTTGCCCGCCCGCACCGCTCGAACGGAAGGTGTCCCATTCCAAATCGCTCGGGTTTACCTTAATGTCAATCGTATCGTCCACAATTGGGTAAACAAACACCGAAGCAAATGAAGTATGGCGCTTCGCGTTAGAATCGAATGGAGAAATACGCACCAAACGATGTACGCCATTTTCCGATTTCAAAAAGCCATACGCAAACTCACCCGTGATTTCAAGCGATACGGATTTTATACCCGCCACATCGCCATCGGTGCGCTCGGCTTCTTCAATTTTGTAGCCTTTACTTTGCGCCCACATTACGTACATACGAAGCAATATCGAAGCCCAATCGCAACTTTCCGTGCCGCCTGCGCCTGCGTTGATTTCCAAAATGGCTCCAAAAGCATCTTCGGGCTGATTGAGCGTAGATTTGAATTCCAGGTTATCTACTGCGGCTTCTGCTTTTTTATATTGCTCTTTCAGGTCGGCTTCTACATCTTCACCTGGCTCATAAAACTCGCGAAAGGCTTTCGCATCATCGTGCTCTTTCACCGCGCTTTCGTAGTCGTTTAACCAAAATTTATTGAGCTTTATTTCTTTCAGAATTTCTTCTGCTTTTTTCGGGTCGTTCCAAAAATCGGGATGCGTGGACGTATTTTCGTCCTGCATAATTTTCATCTTGCGATTTTCAATATCTAAGTAGCGCGCCAAACCATCTAGGCGTTCCTTCAATGCAGAAATGTTTTCGTTTGTCATAAGAAGGTGCGAATGTAAAATTTTATCGCCATTGCGAGCAAAGCGAAGTTATCTCTCAAAATCAAATAGGATTGTACGAACTGATTTTCCCTTGTGCTAACTCATTTGTTTTTACAATAACATACTTTTATTATTGCAAAAAATCATTGCCAAATGAATAAAATACTTAAGATTTCACTATACGTTTTTATAGCGATTGTAGCCGTTGCGACTTGTATTGTTTCTTATGTCGCCTGCTTTTTGCCAAACGTAGGAGAAGCCGAAAACATCACGATAGAACGAACACCGGAAAGAATTGAACGAGGAAGATATTTAGCTAATTATGTAACGGTTTGTATAGACTGCCATTCCGTACGCGATTATTCAAAATATGCAGCGCCATTAACTCTTGGAACGGAAGGACAAGGAGGGGAATGTTTTGACCAACGCTTCGGATTTCCGGGAGTATTTTATTCCAAAAACATTACCCCTTATGCTTTAGGCAATTGGACAGACGGTGAAATTTTCAGAGCCATCACTACGGGCGTTAATAAAAATGGTAAAGCGCTGTTTCCTGTAATGCCTTATCATTATTACGGACAGTTAGACCGCGAAGACATTTACAGTATTATTGCTTACCTGCGCACTATGCCATCTATCAAAAATGATGTTGCCGAATCAAAACCGGACTTCCCGTTTTCTATCATAGGAAATTTGATTCCCAAAACAGCCAATTTTCAAACACGTCCCTCCGAATCGGATACCGTTGCTTATGGAAAATATATGCTTACGGCAAGCGGTTGTGCGGAGTGCCACACCAAAGATGATAAGGGCCAAATTATTCCTGAACTGGCACTGGGAGGTGGCAGAGAATTTTCTACTCCTGCGGGAATTTTGCGTTCCCCTAATCTGACTCCACACGAAGATGGATTGAAAGAATGGACTGCCGAATTATTTGTCGGTCGCTTCAAAATGTATGAAGACACGGCTTATCACTCGCCTACTTTGAGCGAAAAAGATTTTAATACCATCATGCCGTGGACACAATACTCTAAAATGAGCGAATCTGATTTGCGAGCAATTTTCAAATACCTACAAACCGTAAAACCGATTGCAGGAAGACCTGTTATGTTTGAGAAAATCTAACGTTCTGCTCGTTTTTTCGAACCATTTGGAAATGTTACATTCCTTCCAAGGCTTTTTCGTCTCCTTTTTTCGCCACAATGTAATCGCCTAAAATCAGGTAATCCATATCAGCACGTTCAAAACTGTGTACGGCATCGTGCGGAGTAGAAACAATAGGTTCTCCTTTTATATTAAACGATGTATTGACTAATACGGTATAGCCTGTCAGTTTGCCAAAGGCTTCCAACAAAACACGCATTTGCGGATTCTCCGTTTTGTTTACCGTTTGAATACGAACGGTGTTATCCACGTGCGTAATGGCAGGAATTTTCCCAAGATATTCGGGGCGCACATTGTACACTAAAAGCATATACGGATTCGGGAAATCACTGTCAAAATATTTACCACAGTCTTCCTCCAACACAATAGCCGCAAAGGGGCGAAACTCCTCTCGAAATTTTACGCGAGTATTCAAAAT
>JAEYZB010000031.1 GCA_023428205.1 Bacteroidota bacterium
GTTTGCGCCATTGCCTCAATCAACAAAACCCCCGGCATTACAGGATTTCCCGGAAAATGTCCTTGAAAAAAGTTTTCGTTTACCGTTACATTTTTCACCCCAACAACTTCTTTTTCCGCCACCTTAATGATTTTGTCTATCAACAAAAACGGATAGCGATGCGGCAATAGTTTTTTGATTTGTTCTGTGTCGTAAATCGGAGCTACATTCGGGTCATATTGCGGTGCAGCATCTTTCAAGCGAACGCGTTTGATATGCGCTTTCAGTTTTTTCGCAAACTCAATATTTGATTTATGTCCGGGGCGAGTAGAAATGATGTTTGCATTGAACGGAATCCCTATCAAGGCCAAGTCGCCAATCACGTCCAATAGCTTGTGGCGCGCAGGCTCGTTCGGATAATTCAGTTTCAGATTATTCAAATACCCCTCGTTCACGACATCAATATCAGGCTTATTAAACAGCTTTTGCAATTTTTCTTTCAATTCTGCCGAAATCGGTTTTTCTACAATTACTATCGCATTATTCAAATCGCCACCGCGCACCAAGCCTGCGTTGTACAACATTTCCAACTCATGTAAAAAACAAAATGTGCGAGCCGAAGCAATTTCTTTTTTGAAGTCGCTCACGCGATTCAGCGTGGCGTGCTGTTGCCCCAAAACTTCCGATTTGTAATCCACCATCGTAGTGACGCGGTAGTGGTCGCTCGGCAACGCCAAAATTTCTACGCCATCTTCTTTATCGACAAAATTTACAGAGCTGCGCAACTCAAACACTTCGCGCTCTTCGGGCATTTCCGCCACATTGTTTTCAAGCAACTCGATGAATGGAATTGAACTTCCGTCTAAAATCGGCACCTCCACACCATTCAACTCTATTAACGCATTATCTATTTGTAAACCAAAAAGAGCCGCCATTACGTGCTCCACAGTCGCAACTTTCGCTCCATTTTTTTCCAACGTGGTGCCTCGCTCTACCGAAGTGACTAAGTCGCAATCAGCCGGAATAATCGGCTGTTCCGGCAAATCTACACGCTGAAATTTGATGCCATGATTGGCTGCCGCAGGGCGAAACGTCAAAGTAACTTGCTGACCGGAGTGTAATCCGATTCCACTAATAGAAGCGGGGTTTTTCAGTGTTTGCTGGAATGTATTCATTTATCGTTGTGCTATGGCAAAAGTATAAATTTCGCTTTGTGAACCAATTAAATTTAAATAGCACAACTCTTGCCTATTTTGTGCGCTTCATTTTATGAATGGTTGATAAACGCAGAAAATGAAATATTATTCTGCCCGAAAAAAGATTTTGTTTAAGAAAACATTTTATCATTAGTTCTCAAATCAAATCACCATGCAAAAACAATCTACTTTTTATGCCGTAGTTGCAATCTTCTTTTTTTGGGGCTTTATGGCCGCCAGCAACGGTATTTTTATTCCATTTTGTAAAGATCATTTTTCCTTGTCGCAGTTTCAAAGCCAACTGATAGATTCTACTTTCTATGGCGGATATTTTATCGGCTCGCTTTTGCTGTTTCTATATACTGCATTTCGCAAAAAAGATTTTGTGAATGAACATGGTTATGCAAAATCTTTTTCCATCGGGTTGATTATTTCTGCATTTGGAGCGCTGTGCATGATTCCATCTTTGCACATTGGAAGCTATGCACTGATTTTGCTTTCCTTTTTCGTTATCGCCCTCGGTTTTTGCTTGCAGCAAACAGCTGCCAATCCGTTTGTGGTTCTCTTGGGAGAAGAGCGCACGGGCGCACACCGCCTGAATTTGGCGGGTGGTATAAACTCTTTCGGTACAACGGTTGGACCGTTGGTCGTTGCGTATTTTTTGTTCGGCAGCATTTCAGGAAGCGGCAAGGTAGAATTGAAAAATGTAGATACGCTTTACACCATTTTGATAGTGTTGTTTCTGGCATTGGCCTTTCTGCTTCGCAGCATGAAAATTGGGGCTTCGAGCGCCTCAGCCACTGAAACTTCTATTGAAAATTTCTCGTTTGATGCGCTGAAATATCCGCAACTGAAACTTGGGATGATTGCCATTTTCGTGTATGTGGGAGTGGAAGTAACGATTCAAAGTAATATGGGAGCACTGCTGAATACTCCTGAGTATGGCAATATTCCGAACGAGTTGATTTTCCCGTTCATTTCGCTCTATTGGGGAAGTTTAATGATAGGACGATGGACGGGCGCGAGCGAATCGCTTTCTGATAGTCCGCGCATGAGAAAATTATTGCAATCGCTCTTGCCATTTATTGCCTTTTCCGTAGTGTATGGCGTGAATTTTCTAAAGGCGCAAGGCAATGCGAATATTCATTTGAACGAAGTGTTTCTGCCGTATCTCGGATTTGTAGCCATAATGGTAGGGGTGTCGTATTTCAGCATCGACAATTCCGCGAAAATGTTGTTTGCTTTTAGTGTAGCGGGCGTACTCTGTATGATAGGCGGATTGTTTACTTCGGGAAATCTTTCGCTCTTGCTATTTTTAAGTGGCGGCTTGTGGTGTTCGGTAATGTGGCCCTGCATTTTCGCACAGGGAATCAAAGGACTTGGCTCATACACTTCGCAGGCTTCCGCATTTTTGATTATGATGATCTTGGGCGGAGCAGTAATTCCGCCATTGCAAGGATGGCTGGCTGATGTTACAAGCATCAAACTTTCGTACATCATCACACCATTATGTTTTGGGTATCTCGCTTATTACGGTTGGTGGGCATGGAAAAATAATGTGGGAGAGGAAGTGAAGGTCGCACACTAAATGGCGTTACTTTGCGTACTGCGATTCTATCAAACGCAATAGACATTCTTTTAATTTCGGGATATCATATTGCGTGGTGTTGAATATGATTTCATGTTCCAATAATTCGTAGTGGTGAGAAACAAAATCACGAAAACGGATTAAGTCATTTATATCTGGGTAGTTCAAATCTTCAATCACTTTCGGGTGTTTGACAGCAATGACTTTCAAGCTTTCCCCCAACGCCTGTAACCGCATAAGCGTTCCGTCATACGTCAGACCATTGTATTTTTCCCAAAATTCGGAAGCACTTACAATGCCCTGCGTGTATGCTTCAATAACGGAAATGTGTTCAAGGCAGAATTCTAATTTGGCTTTGACAATATCGTTATACATAAATAATGTCCTTATTTATTAAACGTGAAAAACGTTCCGACAAGCCATTGTGTTTGGTCACCAAATCTACTTTTGTGTGCAGCTTGTCTTGCAGAAAGTCAACAATGCCGATATAATTTCGCAACGTTTTGGTTTTGAGCTTTACCAAAATATCTACATCGCTGTTCATCTGTTCTTCACCACGCGCATACGAGCCAAACAAAGCAATTTCCTCTACTCCAAATTTGGTTTGCAAATAGGGTTTTTCGGCTTTAATTGTTTCTATGATTGTCTCTCTCGTCATTATGAACCAAAGATAAAAATTATTTCTCTGCGTACTGCGATTCGTAGTATTTCTGATACTCTCCACTTGTCACATTACTGAGCCACGTTTCGTTTGCTAAATACCAATCAATGGTTTTATCCAAACCTTCTTCAAAGGTTACACTTGGCGACCAGCCTAAGTTTTTATTCAACTTCGTGGCGTCTATCGCATAGCGTCTATCGTGTCCCGGGCGGTCGGTGATGTAGGTAATGAGTTTTTCACTTTCACCTTTTGCACGGCCTAATTTCTCGTCCATCTTCGCGCAAAGCAATTTGATTAAATCAATATTTGTCCATTCATTGAAGCCACCAACGTTGTACGTTTCACCCATTTTCCCGCTATGCAAAATCGTGTCTATCGCGCGAGCATGGTCCTCTACCCACAGCCAATCACGCGTATATTTTCCATCGCCATAAACAGGCAACGATTTATTGTTTTTGATGTTGTGAATAAAAAGCGGAATGAGTTTTTCAGGGAACTGATGCGAGCCGTAATTATTCGAGCAATTTGAAATCACTACTGGCAAATTGTAAGTGTTGTGATAGGCACGATCAAAATGGTCGGAACTTGCTTTGGAAGCCGAATAAGGCGACTGCGGGTCGTAAGGCGTAGTTTCCAAAAACAAGCCGTCAGCCCCCAAAGAACCATACACTTCATCTGTCGAAACGTGATAGAAGATTTTATCGGAAGGAACGGGTTTGTCTTTCGAGCAACCCCAAGCGTGTTTCGCGGTGTTCAGCAAATTGACCGTGCCGACAACATTCGTGAAAACAAAATCCAAAGGATTGGAAATTGACCTATCCACATGGCTTTCTGCCGCAAGGTGAACCACCGCATCAAAATGATGTTGGGCAAATAAATCGCTGATGAACTGCGCGTCTGTGATATCGCCTTTCACAAACGTGTAATTAGGCGCATCGTCTATATCTTTCAGGTTTTCCAGATTGCCCGCATAGGTCAGTTTATCTAAATTGAAAATATGCTGGTTCGGATATTTCGTGACGAACAAACGCACCACGTGTGATCCAATAAAGCCGGCTCCTCCCGTAATTAAAATGTTTCCCATAACAAAGCAAAGATGTAGTTTTTGTGGAATATAATTGGTGGCTTAACGCTTATTTTCAAACAGCCCTTGCAGCACGTGCTCGGTTTTTTCACCCACTTTGTAGCGTTCGTCTATGCGATGCCCCGCGACCCACACGATTTTTTGATTGGATTCTAAAATCCACACCTGTTCTTTTTCGGCAATGTTTAGTTTCAAGTCTTTGAAAAACTTGCTCACTTTTTTCTTCTTCAATTTCATTCCGAACGGATAGAAATAATCTCCTTTTTTCCACAAGCGCAAACGCAACGGAAATTCCAATTTCTCCAAATCCAAATACGCAAAACGATTGTCCGGCTTTATTTTTATCTCCTTTGCTTCCGCGATAGAAAACGCGATTTCTGCATTCGGCAATGAAATTGTTGTTGGAAATTCCGATTGCTCAATCAACTGTTGCGAAAAATCTTGATTCGTTTTTTCTGATAAAATCAAAAACGTTCTGTCTTTGATTACGCGATGTGTTTGCGATAAAAATTGTTTCCCTGAAATGCCGTTTATGCTTTCAAAAATATCCGAACACTGTTCTTTATTGAAGCCGTATTCTTTCAAAAATTCATACAGCAGTGTTTGCGCATTCTTCGTTTTTTTGAGTTTCAAAATTGGAATGTGCGTTTCGCTTCCTTTGGCAATAAACAGTTGTTTTCGCGCTTTCGCAATCGTGCGATTGTATAGCAATTCTAATTCTTCATAAACGTTTCGCTGTTGCAAAAGTGTTTCTTTAAACCCCGGATTGATTTGCTCTATCAACGGCAAAAGTTCCAAACGGATTTTGTTTCGCGCATACTTCATTTCGCTATTGCTACTGTCGGTACGGAACGATTGGTTTTGCTCTTTCAAATACTGTAAAATTTCGTCTTTGCTTGCAAACAAGAGTGGACGAATAATTTTATCGCGCTTCGCTTTGATGCCCCGCAAACCGCGCAGCCCTGTGCCTTTTATGAATTGATATAGAATCGTTTCCACTTGGTCATCTGCGTGGTGTGCCGTTGCGATTAAATCCAAATGAAGTTCTCTGCTCGTTTTTTCGAACCATTTGTAGCGCAATTCGCGTGCTGCTTGCTGAATGCTTAATTTTTTTTCTTCCGCAAATTGTTTCGTGTCAAATCGAATAGCATGAAAATTTACGCTTGCTTTTTCCGCTAACGCACACACAAACGCTTCGTCTTCGTCAGCTTCTTTTCCTCGCAACTGAAAATTACAATGCGCAATTTCAAACTGTAAGCCGGCTTCTTGAAAAACCCGCACGAGCGCCACGGAATCCGCACCACCACTTACGGCAAGCAATACGCGCTTTTGAGCTACGTTGAGTTTTTCTTCTTTGCAGAATTCGCGAAATTGTCGGAGAAAATTCATTGGCTCAAACGTACGAAAAAAATTAGCCTATCAAGTCCTCTGAAAAAACGAGGAGGTTTATGCAAATGGTTGAAAAAAACGAACACGCTGCTACCACGAACAGGAGCATATCCAAATAATTTCAGAATTTTATTTACGTTTGAAACGTGAGCCAATCAGATTCTCTCAATAAAAAAACATGGAAGCGATTTAAGCGCAATGGCTCGGCTATGGCGGGTTTGGCGATAATCATCGTGAGTTTGTTTATCGCGATTTTTGCGTATCAGCTTGCTCCCGATGGCACACCCGATGCCAATGAACAGGTATTAGAACTGGAAACGCACCCACCTTTCTTTTCTACTGAATTGCTAAAGCTGAAGCGCTTTAATACCGCTGCTGCCGAACGCAATGCCTTTGCAGATTTCTTTTCGGCACTCCGAATAATTACACTCTGCTTCCGGTAAAAAAATATACTGTGCAGGGCGATTCTATAATTGCAGAACTCTATAAAGGCACCGACTTTGCAAGTGAAGAAAAGCATTTTGCAAAAACCGAACTGGATAACACGGCCGGTGGGTTTGCTGTCACAAAAAAATATTGGTTGGGGACTGACCGTTTCGGGCGCGACATTTTAAGCCGCTTGATAATTGGGGTGCGCGTGTCGTTGTTTGTAGGTTTGGTGGCACTCGTGATTTCGCTTTTTATCGGGGTGTTTTTGGGAGCGATAGCGGGCTATTTTCGGGGCTGGGTAGATGAAGCCGTAATGTGGCTCATCAATGTGTTTTGGGCAATTCCGACTTTACTTTTGGCGATGGGTCTATATGTAGGAGTAGGTGGCTTGATTGATTCAAAGTTGTTGTTGATTTTTATTGCCGTTGGCTTGACGATGTGGGTGGACGTGGCGCGTTTGGTGCGCGGTCAGTTTATTTTGCTGCGCGAAATGGAATTTGTGACTGCCGCCTCCAGCATGGGATTCAGCAATATGCGTACGATTTTTATACACATTCTGCCGAATGCTATCGGTCCGATTATTGTAGTGGCCTGTTCCAATTTTGCGAATGCCATTTTAGTGGAGTCGGGGCTGAGTTTTATTGGCTTGGGCATTCAACCGCCAGCTCCGTCTTGGGGGGGAATGCTAAACGAATACCGTGATTTTATTGACTCCAATAAAGCGTTTTTGGCATTAGCTCCGGGGCTTGCCATTATGTTGCTGGTATTGGCTTTCAACTTGGTCGGAAACGGTCTGCGCGATGCGCTGGACGTTAAAGGGAAAACCGCGTAATCTTATTTTTATATACTTGCCACCCCTAATGTGATTTTATGATTAAGGCAAGCGAAGAAACATACAAAAAACTACCGGCATACTTTGACTGGGTAGCAGATATATTCAACTATCCGCATTTTCACAGAGAATTTGAAACAGATACCGTAAAATCTGATAATGTAAAATTACATTTGGATGTTTTGACGGCCGATAAAAATGCCCCAACGGTTATTGTGATGCCGGGAACAGCCATTTACGCACTCTGCCATGCAGAACTGATGTATAAAATTTATCAGCAAGGCTACAATGTGGTTGGCTTCGACCCTCGCGGGCACGGGCAAAGCACCGGTGAACGGGGCGATTATTCTGCTCAAGAATTGATGACGGATGCGGGAAATGTGATTTCGTATGCTATTCAGCGATTCAACGCGAAGGTAAATTTGTTTGGGTCGAGCCAAGGAGGAATCATTGCTCTCTATATGGCCGCTAAAGATGAACGATTGGACTCCGTAATTTGTCACACGTTTGCAGACCTATCGGACGATAGCGCGATTCGTTTAACTCGCCATCCGCGATTGTTTAAGTATTTAAAAACAGTTCTTGCGCCTGCGGGGAAACTCGTTCCGATGGCGCATGTTCCTGTAAACGCTTACATCGATATTGAAAGTATTCCCGTGCGTCATTTCGGAAATTTGATGCATTTTATTGAGCAAGATCCTTTGGCGCTAAAATATATTACGCTACGCGCCCTGCAATCTCTTTCGGGCGTTGTTCCGGCAAAGCCGTTTGAAAAAATCACTACGCCCGTTCTGATGTTTCAGGGAGATAATGATTCTATTTTCCCGGTGAAGTACACCGAAAGCCTTTTCAATCGCTTAACGTGCAAAAAGCAAATCAAAATTTTCAAAGGACGAGCGCACTCTATCATCACAGAAAATGTAGATGAGATTATGCCCACCATTACAAAATGGCTAGAGGAGATTTACAAAAAATGATGCTATAATAAGCGGAATTGAACGGTAAAAAATATACGGCATATTTATTTCTTCGATATTAAAATTGTATAGCTTTGCGTTATTCGTAAACTAAAAAACAAAACGTATGAAAAGAATAACTAGTCTCGTAATTGCAGGTGCAATTGCAGGTTTGGGGCTTTCAAGCTGTGGTGAAAAATACACCCCGCTGACCGAAGAACAAAAAGTAGCTCAAGCGGATTCTATTTTTGCAGCGACTGCTGATGCCGTAAAAGCGGAAAAAGCAGCGGCATGCGAAAGCGAATTTCAAGCGCGCGTAGATGCAAAAGTTCAAGAATTATCAGCTGCAACCACAGCAAGCAATTAATTTTTAACCCATTAAAAACAAAAAGAAATGAAACGTACATTCATAAAATTATCAGCTTTTGCAACCATCGGATTGGTGTTGGCTAGCTGTAACAACGAAGAGGCGAACAAAAAAGCACAGGAAGCGGATGCTTTGGCGGTACAGGCTTTAGTAGAAACCAAAAACTTGGAATTGGATTCAGCTGTTTGGGCAGAATGCGATGCGAAAGTAGCGGTAGTAGCCGACTCTATCGTAGCAGCAGCCGCGAAAAAAGCAGGGGTAAAAAAACCAGTAGCGAAAAAACCGGCTGCTCCGGCAAAACCAGCAGCTCCAAAATCAGACATCGGAAATAAAATAGATGTTGGTCAAAAAGGCAGCAGCACAACAAATACCAATAAGATAGATGTTGGACAACAATCTGCTCCATCAACTAATAATAAAAAGTTGAATGTTGGGCAGAAACAGCCATAATCCGTAAGTTCATCACAAAAAAAATGCCGCCTTGAAAAAGGCGGCATTTTTTTTGTAGCTAACTATTTCGCTGTTCTTAGTTTTGAGTCCAAGTACAGTTATCAGACACTCCTGATGCTGTTACAACATACGTAGCTGATATTTTTCCACCAGACACTGTAACTGTTCCAGAAATAGAACCAGTTCCGAATGTTTGAGTTGCAATATTAATTGATCCATCCGATTGCAATGTTCCTTCAGAAACAAATCCTGCACCGTAAAGGTTCTGGATGCTAACTTTAGTCACATCAGAGCTTTGATCGTCATATGTGATGGTAATGATAGAGTTTCCCGTAGTACACTCTTCCGTTCCCGAAAAAGCACCTACAAATTTTGCTCTAATTTATGTTTTGCAAT
>JAEYZB010000053.1 GCA_023428205.1 Bacteroidota bacterium
GTGTGGAAGATGTGGTGCGTGTTTATGGAAAGGTTCGTGAAACAATCGATGCCAAGTTGATTTTAGTGGGCGATGGTCCCGAACGTCAGAATATTGAACAATTGTGTCGCGACCTGGATTTGTGCGACGGAATCAGTTTTTTAGGAAAACAGGATGCAGTTGAAGAAGTTCTATCTATAGCCGATTTGTTTATCATGCCTTCGGAAACCGAAAGTTTTGGTTTGGCGGCTCTCGAAGCAATGGCGTGTGAAGTGCCTGTTATCTCTTCCAATGCAGGCGGAATTGCCGAAGTCAATGTTCATGGAGAAACAGGGTTTTTGAGTGCAGTTGGCGACTTTGAAGATATGGCGAAAAATGCGTTGTATATTTTTCAAGATGAAATGCGACTAAAACAATTTAAACAAAATGCACTTGCGCAGGCAAAACGCTATGATATTGATTTAATTTTGCCGCATTATGAGCAATATTACGATAAAGTGTGTGGTACGGCCGGTTGGATGGACTACAATATTTAAAATGTTTTTTATTATTATTGTTTCGTAAATTATTCATTTTCATGTTAAAGGAGCTTTTTTTCATTCTGTTGTTTTTTTCATTCTGTACCATACGCGCAGAAGAAACCGTGGCGTTTGATATTTATTTATTTGGAAATAAAGTAGGGGAGGTTGTAGCCTCGCATGAAAAGCGTACTGACGGGACAGACCGTTATCGTTTGGTTACAAAGGCATCAGCAAAAATCTTGTGGATTGTCCGCAATCAAAGCTCCACCTACGATGTCGTTTATAAAGATGGACAGTTATTGAGCAGCACTCATTTTTCTCGAGATAATGACGATGTAAAATCATGTAAAGTGACGCGGGATGCGAATGGAATTTCTGCTACGAATCATGAAGGTAAGGTGTTTTCCTACAAAGAAGTTCCGGTATATTCTATTGTGAAATTATATTTTCAAGAACCGAAAAACATCAATCATTTTTTTGATGAATCAGATGGTCATTATCTGAGTATTTCTTCATCCCAAAAAGGGAAGTATGAATTTAAGAGAAGAAATGGGGATAAAAGCGTTTATTACTATGTAAATGGAGTTCCGAGTGATTTGGAATTTCACACAAGTATCGTGTCGGTAAAACTAAAGCGGAGATAAATAAAAAACGATTAGTTGTTGTGTGAAGTATTGACATCGTATTCCTTTCCCAATGTTTTAATCGCTAGCTCTATAATATGTTCCTTTTTGGGGTCATATTTTTCTTTCAAGTTGTAGTCATAGTGTTTTGCTACAATTTGCCAACCGAAAGCGGCAAAGCCTCCCTTCACTTCCTTGATAATTCCATAACAGTTATTGCCCGTCTCGCGGTTAATGAGTTTTACTAAAACTTTTCCTTGCCCAATTGATAAGTCTTTCAATTCTTTCTCGAATTTATCGCGCATTTCTTTCTCCAAATCTTTGCGATAGGATCGGTATACTCGTTTTTTCTCATCTTCTTTGTGCATCAGCAAATTGGCATAAAGCTGTTTTGCAATCTTTACATACGGCATTACTTTTCGAATACGCGAAAGGGCTTTGTAATACTCCATCTGCTCATCCTTGCTTCGGAATGCGAGAATAGGCACTTCGGGAAGCTGTATGGAAAGCACCGTGTCGGAATAGATAGTAGTGCCGAGAGTATCTATTTCCGGTCCTTGGAAATGCAATTGGCCGAACACAGGCAATGTTGCCGTGAACAAAATTCCAAACACAATACTTCGCATCGTCATGACTGTTTAGTTTTTAAAACGCTTTTGTGCGTCTCTGGTTTCAGACTTTGCTTTATCGGGAAAGTTTATTTTAAATACTTGAAATCAAATTTGGGCGTAAGTGTCAATAGTGATTCGTAAATCAATTTGATTACGTCTTCTAAATCTTGCTTGTGAACCATTTCCACTGTCGTGTGCATATAGCGCAACGGCAAAGAAATCAAGGCAGACGGGATGCCGCTTTTGCTGTATGCAAAGGCATCGGTGTCTGTGCCGGTGTGTGTCGATGCAGCATCCATTTGATAGTTGATTTTGTTATTATTGGCCGTTTCGCGAATATGCTTAAGTAGTTTGTTGTGTACCGCAGGACCCACTGTCAAAATAGGGCCTCCACCACATTTGTATTCACCCTCTACAATTTTATCTATCATCGGAGTTGTTGTGTCGTGTGCTACGTCAGTAATGATGGCACAATCAGGTGCAATAGTATGCGCTATCATTTCTGCTCCACGTAAGCCAATTTCTTCTTGAACAGAATTTACGATGTACAAACCGAATGGCAATTTCTTTTTATTCTGTTTTAGTAAATGTGCCACTTTTGCAATCATAAAACCACCTGCACGATTATCTAACGCACGACCACCAAAGTAGCGACTATTCAATTCAAAAAATTCATCTTTGTATGTAATGACGCAACCCGGATAAATACCAAGCTTCGTTACTTCTTCTTTTGATGTGCAGCCACAGTCCACAAAAATATTTTCAACGGCAGGCGCTTTTTCAGTGCCTGCTTTGCGGGTGTGAATCGCTGGCCAACCGAAAACTCCGTCCACTTTGCTTTTGTCGGTGTGAATGGTCACGCGTTTTGCGGGAGCAATTTGATGGTCAGAGCCGCCATTTCGTTTTACATAAATCAATCCGTCCGGTGAAATATAACTTACGAACCATGCAATTTCATCGGCATGCGCTTCAATCACTACTTTGAAAGGAGCTGCAGGGTTGACTACTCCGTATACAGTTCCGTAATTATCTACGTGATATTCATCAATTGCAGGTTTCAAATAATTTAGCCACAATTTTTGTCCTTCGGCCTCAAAGCCTGTGGGAGAGGGGTTGTTGATGTATGCTTGAAAAAAAGCAATATCTTCTTTGCTGAGGATGGATTTTGTTTTGGTGTTTTTTTCTTTCTTAGACATTGTAGCAGATTATTTTGATGCAAAGAAAATGATTTTTTTCAGTTATTTTTCTTAGTGTTTTTTCGTGCCTCTGTGGTGAAATGATACCTTTGTGAAAATCGAACGATGAAAAAAATAGCCATAGTTGTTCCCTGCTATAATGAAGAAAATCGAATTTTTCGTCAAGCGTTTATCGATTATGCCGAACGCAATCCGAACGTTTCTATTTACTTTTATAATGATGGCAGTAGCGATAAAACGTTGGAAGTAATTATGGAGCTTTCTCAAAAAGGTAACAACATTTTTTACATAGATGGAGGGGTGAACAAAGGAAAGGCAGAAGGTGTTCGTTCTGCTTTGCTGAATATCTACGAACAAAAATTGGGATTCGATTATTACGGTTTTATTGATGCAGACTTAGCAGCACCTTTGGAGGAAATAAATAATCTCGCCAACTATTTTTCTGATGAGAAAAAAATTATTTCAGGCGCGCGAGTGAAAATGGTTGGAAGAGACATTGTGAGGAGTATGTTTAGGCATTACGTTAGTCGAGGTTTTGTAACATATTATTCAAGTGTTTTAAATTTGCCGAATTACGATACACAGTGCGGTCTAAAGTTTTTTTCAAACGATGTGGTGGCAGAACTTTTCAAACAACCATTTATAT
>JAEYZB010000108.1 GCA_023428205.1 Bacteroidota bacterium
GCGCAGGAAGTGGAGGAAACGCTGAAAAATTTTGGCGTTACGAATTCGGGTGTAATTACCGTTGGCGATGATGGGATGTATGGTTTGCGGTATAATGATATTATCGCGCCATTGGTGCGAGGTATGCAGGAACTTCAGACAATTATTGAAGAACAAAACAAGAAAATAGAAAACCAGCAAAACATAATAACGAAACTCATAGAAAGGTTAGATGTTTTAGAAAATAAATAGCCTATACATCTCGTTTTTTTCAACCATTTCAAAACAAAAAAGTGGAAAGCCGCAAATCTGCCACTTTCCACTTTTAGTTTTTTACTTTAAACTTCTTCTTACCAATATCCAATCACGGCATTACCTGAATGCACGCCCAGAGTCCAGTCTAATTTTAAACCATGAGCACAGCCCGATGAAATCTGATTGCCGCTCGTATTCACACCCAATGTAGCTGTTATGCTAAAGCTATCTGTTACGCTGGTATATTTTCCGCTTGTCGGACGCCATAAGCCGCAGGTCGTGTTTGATTTCCATGGTTGAATCATTTCGGTCGTGAAGTTTGTTCCGAAACGAGTAACGCCCCAAGAGTCTAAGGTTTTGCCACCCACAACCGTATCGCCATTTACGGTAGCGTTAATTTGGTAGCCGCTATTGCTCATACTCCAAGATGATAACCGTGCCACCGACCAATGAGCCGTTTGTCCGTTTTCATAATCTACGGTTAAATTAGTAGCACGTTCGCGAATGCTCACCGTTTGCAGTCCTAACCACACTTGCCATGGGTCATAACCATTTACATTCGTCAAATATTTAATGCCGTTAAACACCAAAAAATGGTTGTTGTGATAGGTGTAAACTACTTTGTAGGCAGTATGCGTGATTTCCAGTTTCGCCCCAACGTCCGTCCAAGCCGTTCCTTGAATCAACTTCACCTTCACCACTCCGCTTCTGATTCTTCCGTCACAGTTTGTCTGACCGTCAAAAGTAAATGTGATATATGGATTCGGACTATCAAACTGATGAGAAGAGTCTATCACCGCACCACAGATGCTGTATGCTTGCACTTCGCCATTTTTACCAAAGCCACTTATATTTATGAGTGCGTTGTTCACATCTGTATTCAAATTATCCGACTCGGACTTAGTATTATTCACGTCCTGATTGTGCGACTCTACGTTTGAATCAAGATTCGATGATGATTCTTTTGGTTTACAACTTGCTACTACGATACCCGCACCAATAGCGAGAGCAAGGATTAAGTTTGTCGATTTCATAACTGTTTGTTTTTTGATTTAACGCGAATATAATCGGGTTTAGTATATATTGTACAAAAAAATATAATTCGCGACTTTATAAAATACGACAGCCGGAGCCTGCACTTTTTACGCTCTTTACTTTGAACATAATATAAATCACCGAAATTTCCAAGGCTCCGTAGGTATTGGTCGCCTTATTGAAACGGGAAACATTGACATCGTAACTCACATTCGCTTGCCAGTTATTGTAATCCATTCCCACCAAAAAATACAGCGCATCATTATTGCGGTAATAAACACCTGTATTCAAACAGACCTGCGCAGTTCTTTGTTTAAAAACAAATGCTTTTGTGTGCATCCCGAACGCGATTTCGTGTTTCGTGTCTTGATTTTGAAAAATAAATTCGGGAACTATATCCAATTTCTTCGCCACTCTCCAGCGCGCTCGCGCATTCAGCGTATAGCGAATATTCAATTTCACGCCATCTTCTCCAAAAAAACTTTGTTTCGGCTGATTCAAATGGTTCATGGAAAAACCCACCGTTACTGATTTTCGGTCATTCAACTGAAACTGATACGCCAAGCCCGCTCCCACTTCGGGATAAGTAATATTGGTAGAAGGAAACGACTCTCCGCTATTCAAGTCAGGCACATAATGGTCGCCATTATATTGATTGTCAAAATACAAATATTGATACTGAAACGAACGGTTTCCTACTCCTGCATTAAAGCCAGCAGAAAGCGAGTGTTTATTGTTTTGTCCGAAGTTCAAAATGTAACTGAGCGATAACATCGCTTGCAACGAAGTGAAGCGAGAATCCCCTACTCTATCGTAGTAAAACAAAACACCCGCACCAATTTTATCGTTATTTTTCAAGGTGTAAACGGGCATATCTGCCGAAGCAGAAAACGTGTTGAAATTTACGGGAACATTGAACCATTGGTTGCGGTAGTTTGCCGCGAAACGCGCATCTCCGTTAAACAGCGCGGCATTGGCGGGATTCAGATTCAGAGGGGAAAAATTGAATTGCGAAAAGTGAATATCCTGAGCAAAAAGCGAAGAAGATAGACCCAACAATAAAACCGTCATTCCCGCGAAAGCGAAAAACTTTTGGAGACGTTTTGTAAATGTTTGATTCATCACACGCTAAAGTATGATATTATGATGACATAAAAACGCATTTTGTTGCATAGACGGCTTCAATACTTCAACACAAAATCCGTTTTCGCTAAATTTTCTTTTCGGAAAAACACCAAGCCGATGCGATATAAATCAATAGAGAGTGTTACGCTGGGGTG
>JAEYZB010000122.1 GCA_023428205.1 Bacteroidota bacterium
GGTTTGAGTACAGCGGAATTGATTGCTACGGCTTGGGCATCGGCTTCAACCTTCCGCGCTACCGATTATAAAGGTGGAGCAAATGGAGCACGTATCCGCTTAGAACCTCAGAAAAAATGGGAAGTGAATAATCCTGCGCAATTGGCAAAAGTACTGGCGGTGTACGAAAAAATAAAAGCGGATTTTGATGCGAAAGGTGCTAAGAAAAAAGTGTCCATCGCGGATTTGATTGTCCTCGGTGGAACTGCGGCTGTAGAACAAGCTGCAAAAGTTTCTGTGCCGTTTGTGGCAGGACGTGTAGATGCTACACAGGAACAAACCGATGCAGGGTTCTTTGCCTTGCTAGAGCCGAAAGCAGACGGTTTTCGCAACTATCGCAATGCCAATTTGAAAGGAGTGAAAACAGAAGAAGTGTTGATAGATAAAGCCGCTACACTTGGTTTGACCGCCCCGGAATTGACGGTGTTGGTGGGTGGTTTGCGCGTTTTGGGAGCAAACTATGACGGTTCGAAAAATGGTGTATTGACCGACAAAGTAGGCACACTTTCCAACGACTTTTTCGTGAACTTGCTCACTATGGAAAATGAATGGAGCGCAACAGATGATACGAAAGAACTGTTCCAAGGCAAAGACCGAAAAACAGGTGCTGTGAAATACACGGCAACCCGTGCGGACTTGGTGTTCGGTTCTAATTCTGAACTGCGCTCTCTTGCACAGGTTTACGCAAGCGCTGACGCGAAAGAAAAATTCGTGAAAGACTTCGTTTCTGCTTGGGTGAAAGTGATGAACAACGATAGATTTGATTTGAAAAAATAAAGCGGTTAGCTGAAGTTTTCGAAGTTAACCAATAGAAAAGGCTGGTGACATTGTGCATCAGCCTTTTTTGTTTGAATCCTCCTCGTTTTTTTAATCCATTTATTGATTCATGCCGCGTGAAACGTTCAGAAATATTAGGGTTCTGATAGATAATCGTGGGTAATAAGACCGCTTTGTGTAGCAGGTATGCTCAAATGAAAATTATATTTATGTTTGTTCGCCTGAAAATTGAAATTATGATTAGAAACGATTGGACATTTGAGGAAGTCCGCACACTATACAACAAACCGATTTTGCAGTTAATGGTAGATGCTGCAACGGTTCACAGACAATACAATGAAACGGCCGAAGTGCAGGTGTGTACCTTGCTTTCGGTGAAAACGGGCGGCTGCCCCGAAGATTGCTCGTATTGCCCGCAAGCGGCTCGTTACAACACGGGCGTGGATGCGCACAAGCTGATGAAATACGAGGAAGTGATTGAGAAAGCGGCTGATGCAAAACATAACGGTTCTACGCGTTTTTGTATGGGTGCGGCTTGGCGAAACGTGAAAGATGGTACGGAATTTGACCGCGTGATTGATATGGTGAAAGGAGTGAACGCGCTCGGCTTGGAAGTTTGCTGTACGCTCGGAATGTTGAACGAAGACCAGGCGCAACGCTTGAAAGAAGCAGGTTTATATGCCTACAATCACAACTTGGACACTTCGGAAGATAAATATGATGAAATTATTTCTACGCGTACGTACGATGACCGCTTGGAGACTTTGGATAATGTAGAAAAAGCGGGAATCAGTGTTTGTTGCGGTGGGATTATCGGTTTGGGCGAAACGGACGATGACCGCATAAAACTATTGCATACCTTAGCGACACGCGCTAAACATCCGGAGTCTGTTCCGGTAAATGCACTCGTTCCGGTGAAAGGAACACCCCTCGAAAATCAAGCGAAAGTAAACGTTTGGGAAATGGTGCGCATGATAGCAACCGCGCGTATTTTGATGCCGAAAGCCATGGTACGCCTCAGTGCAGGACGAAACGATATGAATATCGAACAGCAAGCTTTGTGTTTCCTAGCTGGTGCAAATTCAATTTTCACGGGCGAAAAATTGTTGACTACGCCAAATCCTGAATTTGACCAAGATAAATATATGTTCGATTTGCTCGGTTTGACTCCGCGCGAAAGTTTCAAATACGAAGTGGAATTGACGGACGCTTGCAGTCATTGATTGTCTGGTACAAACAAACTCATTAGAGATGAGATTATTTTTTGTCCAATGAACATAGCGCAATACTTACAACTCAAAATTGACGATCGGTAAACGGCAGGGAATTTTCGTTCGTTAAAGGTCTTTGACGGCTTCATTGATTTTACGAGCAATGATTATATCGGCTTATCCCGAAATATGTTGTTTCATACGCGTTTGGCGGCAGAAATAGAACACAATCATTTTGGGAGAATTGGTTCAACAGGTTCGCGTTTACTTTCGGGAAATAGCGCTTATGCTGAATTGGTAGAAAGTGAAATAGCACTCTTTCACGAAGCGGAAAGTTGCTTGATTTTCAATTCCGGTTTCGATGTGAATTATGGCTTGCTTTCTGCGATTGCGCGAGAAAATCATTTGTTGGTTTTACATGAATTCGTACACGCCTCGATGCACGATGGTGCACGCGCTTCCAAGGCAGAAAAACATTTTTTTCGCCATAACGATGTGGCGCATTTGGAAGGAATTTTAGCACAATCGAAACACGCGTTGAAGTTCGTGGCCATAGAGAGTTTATATTCTATGGACGGAGATTTTGCGAACTTGAAAGAGCTGGTGGAAATTTGCGAAAAATACAATGCCAATTTAATTGTGGATGAAGCGCACGCTACAGGCGTAATAGGTGAAAACGGGGAAGGGTTAGTACAGTATTTGAATTTGCAAAACAGAATTTTTGCGCGTGTAATTACGTTCGGAAAAGCAATCGGAGCACACGGGGCTTGTGTTTTGGGAAGTGCGAATTTGAAATCGTTTTTAGTGAACTATTGTCGTCCGTTTATTTTTTCCACGGCAACCACGTTTCATTCATTTGCAGCAATTCGCGTGGCGTATGCTTTGTTGCCTGAAATGAAAAAGGAGAGAATGCAATTGCAAGAGAATATAACGCATTTTAATGTTCTTTCGGCTTTGAACTCTTCACATCCAACGGTGCGTAGTGCGACCCACATTCAAAGTATTCTTGTCAGCGGTAATGAGGCTGTAATAAGACTTTCTGAGAAATTGCAACAACAGAAAATTGACGCGCGACCGATTCGTTTTCCGACTGTGCCGAAAGGAGCGGAGCGTATTCGCATTTGCCTGCACAGTTTCAATACGAAAGAGGAAATAGAACGATTGTATTCATTATTAGAAGTGTAGCAACAGGGAATT
>JAEYZB010000188.1 GCA_023428205.1 Bacteroidota bacterium
ACCTATCACTATGTGAAAACCATGAAGATACGATATCATATAAATAAACTGCCCTGAAATGTTACCAGTAATAGGTTTTCCCATATCAGTCAACGCATTCCACCCCTGCAACTGCAAGAGTAAAAAAAAGATTGTCACAATAAAAGCACCCAAAAACACCACTCTAAAAAGCGGAAAATTTGCCTTGCGATAAAACACCAATGAGGTCTGAAATAATACACTCGCCAAAACAATCGTTATCGTGCTGTACAAAAATACCACCGGCAACTTAAATTCTTCCCACGATTCAAAATCGCCTCTTTTAAAAATCAACGCACTCACTAACGCGGCAAAGAACATTGTCATTCCTGCCATAGCTATCCACAGCACAAACTTTTTTGGATGTACTCCCGTGTACTCTGTGGTACTTTCTAAATTCGTATAGTCCTCTTTCAATTCCAAAACCATCTTAATTTTTCTGAGAACGTCTCCTTAAATTTTATCTAATACCATCGCCAACTGCACTATTGGTAAATACAAAAACGAGGCAAACAACAAATGCTTTGCCGATTTATCGTCATTGTGTTTATACAAATTAGCAGCAGTAACCATAAAAATAGCCCCTATCAAAACAATCACGGTTGTTCCCCAAACGCCCACCAGTCCAAATACATATGGCAAAATTGATACTATCAACAAAAATGCGCTGTATAAAAATGCGTGAACCGAGCTATATCTCGTTTTCCCGGATTTAGAAGGCAACATCATAATTCCGGCCTTCAAGTAATCGTCATAACGCAACCAACCTATAGCCCAAAAATGTGGGAACTGCCACAAAAACTGAATGAAAAACAAAAGGCTACAAGTAAAGTAATTGAATGTTTCAGGATAGGTCGCGCACACATAGCCAATAGCCGGAGGCAACGCACCCGGAATAGCACCAATGAAAACCGCAACAGAAGAAACTTTTTTCATCGGAGTATAAATAAATGCGTAACTGAATGTAGAAACAGCACCCAAAACAGCGGCTAATGCGCTAAATTTAACCCACAACAGCAAAATCCCTGCCACACCCATTGTCCCTGCGATAAACAGCCCGAAAGATGGGGTGATTTTCCCTGCCGGCAACGGACGGTCTTTAGTTCTATCCATCAATGTGTCCACGTCTTTTTCAAACACCTCATTGAACGTATTTGCAGACCACGTGATTAACAATCCCGCCAAAATAAACAGCGCAAAAAGTCCAAAATTAAACTGAGAATAATTTGATCCAAACACATAACCCAAAGCAGCCGAAAAAACAACTGTAAGGCTCAATCGCATTTTAGTCAGCGCAGCAAATTCGCGCAACTTTTCATTGATTAATGCTAAAGGTGATATGTGCGTTGTTTCGCTCATTTTTGTTCTCTTTTCTTATTTATGCTCTTCTTCGCCAGCAGCCAATGGCACGTTTTGCGGAGTAAAGTCCTTTCCATTCACAGAATAATCATATGGCCAACGGTAAACTGAAGGGATTTCTCCATCCCAGTTTCCGTGAATACGAGCCACCGGAGCGGTCCATTCCAACGTAGTTCCACCCCAAGGATTAGCGTATTCCCCTTCTACTTTTCTACCATAAAAGATGCTATAAAAGAAGTTTACAATAAACAATATCTGAGCAGCAAATACCACAATAGCCGCTACCGAAATAAACACCACCAAACTATCGAAACTATTAAATGTATCAAAGTTCGCAAATGAATAATATCTACGCGGTAAGCCTGTCATAAAGTGCATAGGGAAGAAAATCGCATAGCCACCAATTAATGTAATATAAAAGTGAATGTAGCCTAAAGTATCATTCATAAAACGACCGTACATACGCGGGAACCAGTGATAAACCCCAGCAAACATACCAAAGAATGCCGCAACACCCATTACTATATGGAAGTGCGCTACCACAAAATATGTATCATGCAACTGAATATCAATTGCCGAGTTACCCAACATCAAACCTGTCAAACCTCCAGAAATAAACAATGATACGAAGCCGATTGCAAATACATTGGCGGGTTCAAACGCAAACTTCCTTTCCAAATTGTACCTATCCAGTTAAACACCTTAATCGCTGAAGGTACAGCAATAAGCAAGGTAAACAACACGAATACCGCAGCTAAATTTGGATTCAAACCTGTAACAAACATGTGGTGCGCCCAAACTAAGAAGGAAATGAACACGATAGCTAAGATTGAAATAATCATCGCACGATAACCGAAAATAGGCTTACGAGCATGAACAGAAAGCACTTCGGAAACAATACCCATTGCAGGTAAAATGATGATGTACACCTCTGGGTGTCCCAAAAACCAAAACAAGTGCTGAAATAGAATTGGAGATCCACCTTTATAGTCTAGCAAGTTACCGTTTATAATGATTTCGTTCAAGTAAAATGATGTTCCTAGTAAGCGGTCAAACTCTAATAAGGAAACTCCTGCCAACAATGCCGGGAAAGATAAAATACCCAAAATTGCCGTGAATAAAAACGCCCAAATAGTCAAAGGTAAACGCGTCATCGTCATACCTTTTGTTCTCAAGTTCAAAATTGTTGCCACATAATTCAAACTTCCCAACAATGACGAAATAACAAATAATGTCATCGACAGCGCCCACAAATCAAATCCCAATCCGGAACCCTTGTTAATAGCGATATCGCGCATACCGTTAATTGGCGGATATGCTGTCCAACCGCCTGAAGCAGGGCCTGTTTGAATAAAGAACGAAGAAAACATTACCAATGAAGCGATAAAGAAAAACCAATACGAAAGCATATTCAAAAAGCCAGAAGCCATGTCGCGTGCTCCGATTTGATAAGGAATCAGTAAGTTTGAAAATGTCCCTGACAAACCACCTGTTAATACAAAGAACACTAAAATTGTCCCGTGCATGGTAACCAATGCTAAATAAAATTCGTTGCTGATTTTTCCTCCTTCGGCCCATTTACCTAAAAACGTTTCTAAGAAAGGAAACGTTTCATTTGGCCACCCCAACTGTAAACGGAAAAGCACGGAGAGTAATCCGCCTACTACGCCCCAAAACATTCCCGTAATCAGGAATTGCTTTCCAATCGTTTTATGATCCTGTGAAAACACGTATGTTTCCAACCAAGACGCTTCGTGGTGTGCGTGTGCATCGTGTCCATGTGATTCTTCGTGATGTATTGCTGTTGCACTCATAACTCTGTTTCTTTATTTTGACTATTCGTTTTCTAAAAATTATTTTTTTACTACTTGGGTTTCAGTAGTAGTTGAATCTTTTGGGGTTCCTTCTGCCGCAAGCGGTTCCGCAGCCACTAATGTCGGTTTCACTGTAGCATCATAATATGACGCTTGTGTTTTCATCCACTTTTGATATTCAGCTTCATTTGCAACCACTACCACTTCTTTTTGCATACCATAGTGTGAACGTCCGCAAAGTTCTGTACAAGCCAATTCGTATTTGAATGTTTTCCAACGAGGCAAACCTGTTTCTTTATTTATGACATTCCACCAAGGCAATTTACTCAAACGTTGTTGCATTTCAGTCGTAGTATATTTCGGCACAAAATAGAACTGTGTCGGCAAACCTGGTACACAGTCAATTTTTACACGAAAATGTGGTAAATAGAAAGAGTGTAGCACATCTAATGCGCCCAATTTCATCAATACCGGCTTATCTTTAATCAATACTATTTTATCGGCAAAGAAATCGTCATGACTATTTTTATCTTCCCAATTAATCCCTAATTCATTCGTTGGAGAAACGTGTGCCTTATCAATAATGCGTTCGCCAAATTTGCCGTCCACACCAGGATAGCGCGCAATCCAATTAAATTGCTTTCCGGTAACTTCTACCACCATCATATTTTTGTCACGCGCTTCGACATCAAAAATTTTGAACCAAACGCGCATTCCCATTACCACTAAAATCGCCAACACTACAGCAGGAATCGTTGTCCAAACAATTTCCAATGTATTATTATGAGAATAAAAGTAAGCTTTTTTATTTCTTGATTCGTTGTATTTAAACGCGAAAAAAAACAACGCAATCTGTGTCAAAACAAACACGATAGTAATAAAAAACAAAGTGACATTGAATAATCTATCCGTTTCCACTCCATGGTATGAAGCAGACTCCGGAATCATCATCGGGGTAAGATATTTTACTTGCAATACTGCAGACCATAAAAACAAAACCATAAAAACAAGCAATATATAACCATTTACCTTGCTGTCTTTTTCATAATTGTTTGAGTCTCCGGTAAGCGCCTTAGACAGCTCATTGGTTTTTCCAATGAGCACCAATATAACGTACACCAAAACAATCGCTGCAAAAACTAATAATGTTGTCATCTTTTATTTCTTTATATTCTTAATTCCTTTCTTTTTCGCGTTGAAATTATGCGTACTCCACGTGGTGACGCAATGATTCTTTCAAATAAGGGTCACTTTCGTTTATCAACGGTTCTTTGCTTAGTCTATTGAAAAACAAAAACAAAAATATCCCTATAAAACCTGCTAAAATCGCTAATTCACAAATCCCGATTCCTGCATACGATTTCACGGCATCCTCTCCATGTTCGCCATGAGTTGTCGCTGCGTGTGCATCATGTGCCGCAGCCTCCGCAGGTACAGCGTGTGTCGCTTCCGCGTGGGCATCCGTTGCGGCTTGTTCCGTTTTGTGTTCTACCGCTTCTTCATGATTCTCCGCCAACAACGTATAATCTGCTTTCACTGCCGAGGCATGGTGCGCTTCTTCGTGATGTTCTTTCATTGGTACATTCGGCTCAAAAGCGACCATATTATAGAAGTCCAAATAGTGTCCAAAGATAATTACGACTGAAGCCGTTGCTATAACTTTGAAATTACGTTTACTTCCTCTTTTCAAAATCACGAACAAAGGAAACACGAAGTTCAAAATAAGTGATAAGAAAATCGTCACTTTAAACAAAGGAATGTCAAAACGTTTTGTCCAATAAATGGTATCCTCCGGAACGTTTCCGTACCATTGCAACATAAATTGCGAAAACCACAAGTAAGTCCAAAAAATAGAAAATGCAAACAAGTATTTACCTATATCATGAATATGATTTTCATTTACTTGCGCTAAATATCCTTTTGATTTCAAGAACAACACTAATAAAATCGTGAAGGCAAATCCTGCACATCCATAGCTGGCAAAATTATACCAACCAAACAACGTAGAATACCAGTGAGGATCAGTACTCATCACCATATCCCAACTAACAAAAGACTCTGTCACTGCGAAAACTAAAATCCAAGCAGCCGCCCACAATTTAGAACGTTTATACTCTTTCGGGTCATTCATAGTTGGACTTGAAAACGCTTTCACTACGCGATCACCTAAGAAAATCCAAAATAAGAAATAAACTACAATACGGCTCAGCCAAAACGTAGGATTCAAGAAAATCTGCTTAGCAGAATCTAAAGCATGACGGTGATGTTCATTAAACCAATGTTCATATAAATTATGCCAACCTAAAAATGTTCCCACAATAATGAGTGCCGTAAATGCAGCACCGGCAATAATAAAACCTGAAAGTGATAAAAACACCCGTTTCACCACCGAAATCCAACCGCTGAAACCCAAGG
>JAEYZB010000190.1 GCA_023428205.1 Bacteroidota bacterium
TCGCAGAAAAGCGGGTGTTGCTGGTGCAATTGCTACGGCACCGTGGTTGCGACTTGGATTTGAGCCGCCAAAATTTAAAATCCTATTGGCAAAATTGATGCGCAATATTTATCCGGCATTTCCTGAAAAAGCGGAATTAGACGCTTCCGCTATTTCGCGCGATGCGGAAGAAGTGAAAAAATATGTCAACGATCCTTTAGTGCACAATCAGGCAACTGCGGGAACGTTTTTCGAAACGTATGAAGCGGGTTATTGGGCGATAGAGAATGCTGCGAAATTGGAGACACCATTGCTTTTGTTGCATGGCACAGGCGATAAATTAATCAGTTCAGGAGGTTCGGTGGATTTTAATAAAAATGCACCCAAAGGATTGGTTACATTTAAACAATACGAAGGATTTTATCACGAATTACATAACGAGCCGAAAGCCGATCGCGAAATCGTTTTGAACGATATGCTGAAATGGTTGAATACAGAAATCGCTCGATAAAAATTTTTGAATGAAAATTTTGCTTACAGGCGCAAATGGCTTGTTGGGTTCGCAGATTGCGAAGAAACTACTGGCAGCCGGCCATTCTGTTCGTGCGATTAAACGAAGCACTTCCAATCTAAAATTATTGGGAGATGCTGCCGAAAAAATAGAATGGTTTGAAGGAGATGTGCGCAATATTCATTCTTTGCAAAACGCCATGCAAGGTGTAACGCATTTGGTACATAGCGCGGCATTGATTTCGTTTCTTGCGGAAGATGAAAAACGCCTGATGCAAACCAATGTGGAAGGGACTGCGAACGTTATGAATGCGGCCCTGGAAGCAGGATTGCAAAAAGTGGTACACGTAAGTAGTGTGGCGGCTTTTGGTCGACCGAAGGGGGTTGCATTGATAGATGAAACGCTGGATACAAAAGATTCCAAAGACAATTTCAATTACTATCGCAGCAAATTTTTAGGCGAACGTGAAGCGTGGCGTGCACATGCGGAAGGTTTGAATGTTGTAATCATCAATCCCTCTACGATTTTGGGAGAAGGAGATTGGGATAAAGAGCCGAACGTTGCGTTTGATTATGCGTACAAAAATTATCCGTTTTACACGCAAGGCGCAAATGGATTTATTGATGTGCGCGATGTGGCAGAAATTGCGGTGCGGCTATTGTTTAGTGAAATAAATGGGGAACAATTTATTGTGACGGCAGAAACGTTGGCATTGCGCGACTTTCAAAATATGCTGGCGGATGAATTTGGGAAAAAGCGTCCGACTATTGCCATCGGAAGAGGCCTTACCTCCTTAGTTTGGCGGGCGGAATGGCTGTTGCAAAAAGTAGCCGGTAAGCGGCCATTACTCACTAAAGAAACAGCGCAACTCACGCAAACAAAATTTGATTATAGCAACACGAAAATCAAAGCTGCGCTGAACTATTCTTTCATTCCCATTCGGCAAAGCGTGAGCGATTATTGCAAAGTCTATCTGCGTGACAAAAGATAAACACCTTTCGCTTGATTGAACTTTTCGGACGTTTATTTATTTTTTAATTTTATTCTCCTATGATTCGTATCATTGGTGAACGGAAAAGGGAATATCATATGTTTAAAAACCAATTATCGCTGCTGTTTGTATTGTTGTTTATTCAACACTCTTTTGGACAAACGCTGAAATACGACATCGTTTTATTCAACAAAAAAATCGGGGAAACATCTGTTTCTAAAATTGACAAGGGTAACGGCATGATACTATATCAGCTGCACACGCAATCCGAGGCAAAGGTTTTATTTATTACTAAACGCTCGCAAATGAATGCGGATATTTGGTATAAAAATGGGGAACTCCATTCGTCTTCTTTTTATGCCAATAATGACGAAGGCGAAAATTTGCAGAAGGTTATCAAAACGCATGATGGCTATATTTTGGATCGCAATGGAGTGAGACAGAATTTAAGACGCGCGATTCGACACTCTTCCATTCATCTGTATTTTTCAGAACCGACTATTCTAACGTCCATTTTCTCTGAACGCTTAGGAGAGTTTTTTAATGTAGAAAAAATTGCGGCTGCGGAATACAAATCCGTAGTAAAAAATGTCTCCTCATACTATCGCTACGCAAATGGGAAGTTAGTAGAATTAGAAATGAGTAAGCCGACAGGTTCCGCCTATTTGCGTTTGGCAAAAAACTAATTCATCGCTATTCGACACGGTCTAAAGGCTCGATGTGCTTGGCTTCTCGCGTCCTTTCAAATCATTAACGATTAAGAATGGAACATTGTTTGTTTTTAAGTAATTTTGCCCCGTAAATCAAAGGCTATGGAAAGCAAACAGATAGTAAACGAACGAAAACCAGGGGAAATGTTTACCGATTCTATTTTAAAAAGAGTCACTCCGCTCAATCAATTTTTATTTTCTGCGAGCGTAAGTTTCTTGGTGATTTTGCTGGGAAAATTCGTTTGGGATTCTAAAGAAATAATAAAGTATGCAGGCTGTTTTGGTGTGGTGTTTTTTGTGATGTTCAATCCATGGCTTTCGCTACTGCGCACGGACACTAAAAAATATTTCATTCAGTCCGTTTTGCTGTACGTGGTAATTGTGCTTTTGCTTTATGGGCTTATTTATTTGTGGACCGGTGCAACCATCGGCAATTCTTTAGAAGTTAAGATAACGCTTGTTACCACTACGTTTTATTTGTTTGTAGCCTTTTCAATGATGACAGGAATTAAATTTCTTTTCCTCGATCCGAGTGAAGGCGGATTGTAAGAAGTTTACAATGAAAAATAGGGACTCGATCATTAGCTATTAAGCATTAACCACTATTTGTAGTCCATCATACGCTATAAAAATGTTATTGGGCAACGTTTGTTGCATTTCTTCGTGCTTGCCGAATTGGTGGCTCATGTGAATGAAATAGGTTTTTTCGGCTTGAATTTTTTCTGCAATTTCTAAGGCTTCTGTTACGGTAAAATGCGCATTGTGGTCATTGTGGCGAAGCGCATTTATTACCAATGTTTTTGTGCCTTTTATTTTATTCAGTTCTTGTTCGCTGATAGTTTTTCCGTCTGTGATATAAGTAAAATCTCCAATGCGAAATGCGCGAACAGGCAATTTGTGGTGCATCACTTCTATCGGCTGAATTTTGGTCTCACCCACAAAAAACGGCTCGGAATTTATTCGATGAAACAAGATTTTTGGAGCATATTCGTAGTCGCTTGCTTTAAAGGCATAACCATATTGCTCTCGAATCATTTCTTCGGCAAATTCATCGCAAAAAATCGGCACGATTTTGCCTTGCAAAAAATTGAACGGGCGAATGTCATCTAATCCTCCAATGTGGTCGCGGTGGCCATGAGTAACGAGTAATGCATCAATATTTTTTTTGTTGTGTTGCAGCATCTGTTGGCGGAAATCGGGGCCTGCATCCACGCACAATGTTTGATTATTTGTTTCAATCAGCACGGAGGTGCGCAAGCGTTTATCACGCTCATCGTTTGATTGACACACGTCACATGAACAGCCAATTACAGGCACTCCGCCCGAAGTTCCCGTTCCCAAAAAGGTAACCCGAATAGACATTGGTGGAAAGCTAAAAACTAAAAATGAAAAGTGAAAATATTCGATATTGTTCAACCTGTTATCCTCCTCGTTTTTTCAAGGGGACTTGTAAGTGGTTGTAAAAAATGAGCAGGATTTCAGCTCTCGCTTTGCTCCTTGTTCCCATTTTTTAGTTTTTTCCTTTTAGTTTAAATCTTACCTTCGCTTCCCAATTATCCTTATGGTTTTCTTAGATTTTGAAAAGCCGATTGAAGATTTGTATGCGCAAATAGCCGAACTGAAACAAACAGAGCAACGGACAGGCATGAGTATGGCCGATAAGATTGAACTGTTGGAACACAAGGTGAAAGATGTGCGCGAAGAAATTTACAGCAATCTTAGCACTTGGCAACGCATTCAGGTGGCTCGCCATGCCGAGCGACCCTATACGCTTTTCTATATTCAGTACTTGTGCGATAATTTTATTGAACTTTTTGGCGATCGAAATTTTAAAGATGATAAAGCGATTGTAGGCGGCTTTGGTGAACTGAACGGACAAACCGTGATGTTTATCGGACATCAAAAAGGGGTGAATACGAAAATGCGCCAGTATCGCAATTTCGGAATGGCAAATCCTGAAGGCTACAGAAAAGCCTTGCGCTTGATGAAACTCGCAGAAAAATTCAATAAGCCGATTGTGACATTTATTGATACTCCGGGCGCATATCCCGGTGCCGAAGCAGAACAACGCGGACAAGGGGAGGCTATTGCGCGAAACCTGATTGAAATGGTTTCGCTGAAAGTTCCCGTTCTTTGTATTGTGATTGGCGAGGGTGCATCGGGTGGAGCGTTGGGAATTGGTGTAGGCGATAGATTGTTGATGTTGGAAAACACGTGGTTCTCGGTAATTTCTCCTGAATCGTGTGCTTCTATTTTGTGGCGCAGTTGGAATTTTAAAGAAAAA
>JAEYZB010000194.1 GCA_023428205.1 Bacteroidota bacterium
GCCGCATAGAGCGGATTGGTCTGCAAATCGCGCAACTGGTTTTGCAAGCCAATATGTTGCGGACTAAGTGAAAGTCCAAAGCTTGTCATTTCTTTCGCTTCGGTATATCGTTTGTTTTTTGTCAGAAATGTAGAGTAGAATAAATAAAATTCAGGGTTCTGCCCATTCAGCGACCGTGCTTGTTTAAAATTTCTTTCCGCTTCCTCCTGATTTCCCATAGCACTTTGCAAAACACCAAGGTTCGTATAAATATATGCATACCCCGGCCATTCTTGTTTCGCTCGGTTGAAATACTCTAACGCCACATCATACTTCCCTAATCCCATCATAGCATTGCCGTAGTTCATCAAACCGCGTCCGTTGCGTGGACTTTTGACTGTTACATCATACCACAATTTTTCTCCACTACTCCATACATCACATCGCTCCCGAACGCCTTTCACATGCGCTATAAAAAATGCTACCAACGCCACAGCCGAAATAAATTTCACCAAAGAATTTTGCCCGAAACGCAAATACAGCCAACGCAATACCGTCACTACCGCAACGGTCAATCCGATATAGGGTAAAAAAACGCGGTGATCATTCAGTACTTCCGCAAACGGCATCAAACTTGTTGGCGATAAACAAATGTAGAACCATAAAATACCATACGTCACAGGACGGAAATGTTTGTAAAACGAAGCCTTATACGCCAACCATAATGTAAGTCCTACAAATATTACTCCTGCAATCACGCGATCATCAAACGGACTTTTTATCAATCCCCAATCCGTATCGGCACTCAAATTGAACGGAAAAAAGTAATTCGTAACGTAATGTACCATCACAAATGGTTGAACGAGCCAATAGCCCCACGGATCTATACCGCCACTCGTCCATGTTTTAGGGGTCATTGCTTTGGCAAAAGCAAATAAAACTACCGCCAGTATAAAAGCCGGGATTAGTTTTTTAAACGCACCCAACACCACCGAAAACTTGCCTTTTACATCAGCAACTGAAAGCTGCTCTTCAAATAACAACACAAACAGCAATGCCAAAGGACCAACCATCACCGCTGGTTCTTTCACGAAGAAACCCAACGCCATAGGGACAAGATACCAATAGAATCGCTTTTTGCTTTTCATGTAGGAAAACAGCACCAAGGCAATCATTATCATCAGCGTACTGAATGAATCGGAGCGCGCAATAACATAATTGATTGTTTCAGCATTGGCTGTGTGCAAAGTAAAAATAGCCGCTACTAATAACGCCCAGTAATGACTGTTTTTACCAAATTCTGAAAGCGTAAATATCTTGTATGCAAACAAAAAGATAAAAACACTCAACAAAATAAAGGAGAAGAAAATACTGCGGTGAAACTGTTGAGGCTTCGGGTCTGCTTTCTCATCGCTTAGCCAATAATCAATGGTATTTAGCGTAGTAAGTCCCGGACGATACGCCTGATTCGCGGGTAGCGAGCTGGTGGTGGTGGCATCAGTAAAAAACGTAGGAATGTTACCCATATCCCGAATCGCCAGATTGGACTGAATCGTATGATGGTCGTCAAACTGAAAAGGGTTATTGTAATGATCTTTATACGCAAAGATTGCCAATCCTATCAATACTCCCCAAAATAAATAAAAAAGCGGTTGCTTATAAAATATCGGGGTTTCTGCTGCTTTTACTGCCATAATCGTTTACCTTTCTTATCCGAGCAATAATAGAATAAATGCGGTAAACAAACAAACGATTACTCACTCAATTCCAACCAACGAAGTTCTTTGGTTTCCAATTCATTGGCAATTTCGCCAATGCGTTGTGTGAGGCGTTGCATTTCAACAAAAGGCAAATCGGATTGCGTAAGTTTTTGATTGATTTCATCGCGTTCCTTTTCAAGAGTAGGGATTTCTTTTCCCAACTGCTCGAATTCGTGTTTTTCCTTGAACGACAATTTCCGCTTCGGCTCATTTCTATGCTCAATGACCTCGTTTTTTTCACCCACTTGTACTGAAGTGGCCGGTGCTGTTTCGGCAACAATCGTTTTCTCTGCTGTTTTGCCTTTGCGTTCTTGGTCTTTGTAGAAACGATAAAGTGTATAGTTTCCGGGGAAATCTGCCACCACGCCATCGCCTTCAAACACAAATAAGTGGTCAATGAGCTTATCCATAAAATACCGGTCGTGCGACACAATCATTAAACAGCCCGGATAGTTTTCCAAAAATGACTCGAGCGTTTGCAGCGTAATCAAATCCAAATCATTAGTCGGCTCATCGAGAATTAAAAAGTTTGGAGCACGAAATAAAATTGTAAGCAACTGCAAGCGTTTTTTCTCTCCTCCGCTTAGTTTAGAAATGTACGTAAACTGTTGGTCAGGGGTGAACTGAAACAGTTGCAAAAACTGCGATGCCGAAACTTTCGTACCGTCAGCCAGCGTAAAGTTTTCCGCAAAATCTTTCACGTATTCAATCACACGCTTGTCTTCTGTCAGTTCAATTCCTGTTTGATCGAAGTAGCCGAAAACCACCGTTTCTCCCGGGTTTATTTTCCCGGAATCTGCTTGTTCTTTTCCTTGGATGATGTTGAGGAAAGTCGTTTTCCCGACACCATTTTTCCCGATAATTCCAATTCTGTCGCCACGCTTGAACGTATAATCAAACCCTTTCAAAATGGGCTTTTCACCAAAAGATTTATAGACTTTTTTCAGCTCTAAAATTTTGCCGCCCAAACGCGACATTTTCATATTCAATTCAAGTTCTTGTTCCTTTTTTTTGCCTGCCGCCTTTTGCTCCAATTCATAATATGCATCAATGCGCGATTTCGATTTTGTAGTACGCGCCTTCGGCTGCTTGCGCA
>JAEYZB010000029.1 GCA_023428205.1 Bacteroidota bacterium
AGTTTTTCTTTGGAAATAATGCGGTCTTCATTGCCGTAGAAGTAATAGTTTTCTGCTTTGGAAATGGCTTGTAAGCTTTCTGCATTTTGCAATTCTGCGGCAGGTTCGCCTGCATAAAAAATCAATCGGTCAATGTGTTTTTGTGTTTGGTGTACCCAGCGTGAAACCGTTGTCACGCCTTGCGAAAAACCTAAGACAGTAATTTTCGTATCAGCCGAAATTTTGCCGTCCATCAGTTCGGTATACAAATTTTCCAGGTAGTTGACGTAGTCATTAATTTCGGCTTCTCGGTCTTCTTTGGTCATCCACGTTGCGCCCACTTCGCTGAAACCGCCTTTCAGATAAAAGCGATTCAAGGCTTCAGGTGCAATGAAAAAACGATTTTCGTTTTGCAAGGCTTCAAAATTCTGCAAAAAACTTCCAGCGAGTTGCGCCCAACCGTGCACCACAAACCAAATTTCTTTAGTGTTTTCATTCAGCGTTCCCGCTGTGTAGTAGCGAGCAGTTCGTTGGACTGTTATGTGGTGTTCCTTTAAATTCATCAGATAATCTCAAAGTAGCGTTTCAATTCCCAATCTGTTACCACGCGGCTGAATTGTCGCCATTCCCATTCGCGCGTTTGCGTGAAGTGCTGTACGAATGTTTCGCCAAAGAGTTCGTTGGCTACTTTTGAGTCGCGCATTTTTACTGTTGCATCGATTAAGTTTTTGGGGAAACGTCCGTTGCTTTCATCGCGGTAGCCGTTGCCGAGTGTGGCGGGCTGTTTGAGTGCCAGCTTATTTTTTACGCCATATAAACCTGCCGCCAAACAGGCTGCTATTGCCAAATATGGATTCGTGTCGGAACCCACTACACGAGTTTCCAAACGGCACGATTTAGAACCTGTCGGCAAAGCGCGCAAAGCTACGGTTCTATTGTCGATACCCCAAGTGACGGTAGTTGGTGCCCACGCACCTTCTACCAAGCGTTTGTATGAATTTACCGTTGGCGCAACGAGCGGCAATATATGTGGCAAGCAATGCAACTGACCTGCGATATAGTGTTTCATCAAATTGCTGATTCCGTCTTTTGCTTTTGCATCGTGGAAGAGATTTTTTGTGGAATTTTTATCCCATAAACTTTGATGTACGTGTCCGCTGCAACCCGGCAAATTTTCACTGAACTTTGCCATGAAAGTCGCCATGATACCTTGTTTGTATGCCAATTCCTTTACCGAAGTTTTGAATAAAGTAGCTCTGTCGGCTGTTTCTACGGTTTTGCCGTATTGAATAGCCGCCTCGTAAACGCCCGGTCCGGTTTCTGTGTGCAAACCCTCAATCGGAATGTCAAACTTTTTCAATTCATCAAACAAAGCCGAAAAGAAATCGTTGCGGAGCGTACTTCTCAAAATAGAATATCCGAACATTCCGGGGGTCAAGGGTTGCAAGCCGAGATAGTTTTTATCGGCTGCGCTTTGCGGAGTTTCCGCAAAATTGAACCATTCAAATTCCTGCGCCACATAAGGTGTAAAACCTGCTTTTTCTATATCGGCTGTTACTTTCTTTAGTAGTTGACGCGGGCAAATGGCGAGTGATTTTTTTTCGTCATTGGTGACGAACTCGCCCAAGAAAAACGGAATGTCGTTTTCCCAAGGAATTTTTCGGAACGTACTCAAATCAATGCGAGCCTTAGCATCGGGGTATCCTGTGTGCCATCCCGTATAATCTGTATTGTCGTAGGCGATATCGCTCATATCCCAACCGAACACCACATCGCAAAAACCAAATGAGCTGTCCACGACAGACAGAAACTTTTCGGTGGAAATGTATTTGCCGCGCAAGACTCCGTCTATATCGGTAATGGCGAGTTTTACTTTTCCTGCGGGGTGCTTTTTGACGTAGTCAATCACTTGTTTTGCGTTCATATCCTGCTCGTTTTTTTGAACCGTTTGAGAGAAGTTTCAAAAGTATTTATTTATGGGAATTTTCGGGCTGATTTCATTTTTTCTTTTTGCTATCTATGGATTTCAATAACATCTTTGAATTGCAATGTAAAGATTGCAATTTATCTAATTATTTGTAATGTATAGATTCTAATTTTTAAATTAAAATGCTATATTTGTATTGCAAAATGAATATTTATGGAAGGACTATTAGAAACACATAACCGATACATCAGTAATCTGGAAGTGCTTTTTAGGCGTAGTTTTGAGATTGACTGGAATGACCGTCTCATTGGTTTGGTGGGCGCGCGGGGAGTAGGGAAAACCACATTTTTGCTTACGCGCATTAAGGAAGAACTAGGTAATTCTAAAGTGCTGTACGCAAGCTGTGATGATATTTTCTTCGCGACCACATCGCTGGTATCGTTGGCGGACGAATGGGTAAAACGCGGTGGTGAGTATTTGTTTTTGGATGAAATACACAAATATCCGAATTGGTCGCAGGAGTTGAAAAATATATACGACCGCTATAAGAAGTTGAAAGTAGTATTTACCGGCTCTTCGGTATTGCATATTTACAGCGGCAATGCCGACCTTAGCCGCAGGGCAGTGGTCTACAACATCAACGGGCTTTCGTTTCGTGAGTTTGTGAATATACAAACCCAAAGTACGTTTCCGAAATTGACATTGGTGGAATTACTGAAAAATCACGAACAGCTTTCGCGCGAAATTGTGAGCAAAATAAAGCCTTTTGAGCATTTTGGAAATTATCTGCGATATGGCTACTATCCGTATTATTTGGAAAGTACGACTACCTATCACCGCAAGCTGATGAATACCATCAATCTGATGCTGGAAATAGACTTGCCGTATCTACGAAATGTGGACGTGAAGTACGTGCATAAACTGAAAAAACTGCTGTCTATATTGAGCCATGCTGTGCCTTTTCAACCCAATATTTCACAGTTGGCAACCGATATGGAAGTGTCGCGTAATACGGTTATGTTGTATTTGAATTATTTGGAAGAAAGCAAACTCTTGAATCTTTTGCGCAGTAAAGCTTCAAGCGATGCTATGCTTGCCAAACCCGAAAAAGTCTATCTGCATCACCCGAATTTGCTGTATGCTATTGCTCCGCATTCTGTGAATAAAGGCAATGAACGCGAAACCTTTTTTTACAATCAGGTCAATAATGTTCATAAAGTATCTTATGCCGTTTCCGGTGATTTTTTAGTGGAAGGGAAATATACTTTTGAGGTAGGTGGAAAGACAAAAAAAAACAAGCAGATTAACTCAATGAAAGACAGTTTCGTGGTGGCTGATGATGTAGAATATGGTTCAGAAAACCGAATACCGTTGTGGTTATTTGGGTTTTTATATTGAAAAAGGTCGGTTTATTCCGACCT
>JAEYZB010000300.1 GCA_023428205.1 Bacteroidota bacterium
TTTGATGGGGCGAATTGCATACGCCCGAAATTCAATTCCCCAAAAAATGGCGTATGCAATACGCCCCTACGTGCTCGTTTTTTTCACCCACTTCAAACTAGTTGTTAGTTATCGGTCGCCAGTGGTCAGAAGGGAATTATATTCTAACAACTGTTCACTGACTACTGACCACTTTTTATTAGTTTTGCTCCGTGCAAGAAGAAAAAAAATCATCGGACGCAGGATTGTTTCGCAGAATAATATCACTCACTCGTCCTTACAAAAGAGAATTTTATTTGTCCATCGCTTTATCGCTGTTCTTGGCGATAATCGGTCCCATTCGCCCGAAACTGGTGCAGCATGCCATCGATATAGATATTCCTAACAAGGATTTTACTGCCTTGCAATGGACAGTCGGACTGATGGTTTTGTTGTTGTTGGTAGAAACTCTGGCGCGGTACGTCTTCAGTTTTATAGCGGCATGGCTCGGCACAAGTATTATCAAAGATATGCGCATGAAAATCTTTGACCATATCATGCACGCCAAACTTTCCTATTTCGACCATACGCCCATCGGCACTTCTACCACGCGTACCATTAGCGATGTGGAAGCAATTAACGACACTTTTTCCGAAGGAATTATTTCTATTTTTTCTGATGTGTTGGTGATTGTGTTGGTGGTCTTTTTTATGTTCGCGGGAAACTTTACCTTTCATCAAACGTTTCCGTTTGTAGTGTGCGATTTCAGCACATGGAAAATTGCGATTGCGGCTCTTGCCATTTTGCCGGTGTTGCTGTGGGTTACGCGTTGGTTTCAGAAAGGCGTGAAAAAGTCCTTTCAGGAAGAGCGCACACAAATCGGGCGATTGAATGCTTTTTTGCAAGAACATATCAGTGGAATGCGCATTGTGCAGATTTTTCATGTGCAAAAACGAGAGTTTGAAAAGTTTGATGAAATCAATAAAAGCCTGCGGATTGCCAACGTAAAAGGCATTTGGTATTATTCGCTGTTTTTCCCTGCGGTGGAAATCTGTATGGCGGCAGGAATCGGTATTACGGTGGCAGTGGCGAGTAAATACATTTTAGCGCGTGAACTGCAAGTGGGTGTAATCATGTCCTTCATTTTGTATATCGGTATGCTGTTTCGTCCGTTGCGGTTTATTGCCGATAAAGTGAACACTATTCAGCGCGGAATGATTGCGGCAGGGCGCGTGTTTCATTTGCTCGATACGCCACTTGCGATTGAAACGAAACCCGACCGAAATCCAAACTTTAAAGGTGATGTACAGTTTGACGATGTGTGGTTTGCGTATAAAGACGAAGATTATGTGCTGAAAGGATTGTCATTTGAAATCAAGCAGGGACAAACGCTGGCGATTGTCGGTCCGACAGGTTCGGGAAAAACGTCCACGATTTCTATTCTGAACCGAATGTATGATATTCAAAAAGGATGCATCAAAATTGACGGCACGGATATTCGCGAGTTTTCGTTGAAAGATGTGCGTTCGCAAATGAGCATCGTACTGCAAGATGTGTTTTTGTTTTACGGAACCATTTTTGAAAATATTACGCTCCGCAACGACAGCATTTCGCGCGAAAAAGTGATAGAAGCGGCTAAAGCGATTGGCGCGCACGAATTCATTATGCAGTTGCCGGGCGGTTACGATTATAAAGTAATGGAGCGCGGTTTAGCACTTTCGCTCGGGCAACGGCAGTTGGTTTCGTTCGTTCGTGCACTCGTTTACAACCCGAAAATCTTGATTTTAGATGAAGCGACTTCTTCAGTAGATTCGCACACCGAAGCAGTCGTGCAAACGGCTATTGAAAAACTTACGAAAGGTCGCACATCTATTGTGATTGCGCACCGCCTTTCTACTGTACGTAATGCCGATAAAATTTTAGTGTTGGAACGTGGCGAACGCAAAGAATTCGGCTCTCACGCAGAACTTCTGGCGCAAAACGGACACTACGCGAAACTATATAATACGCAGTTTCAGAAGAAGACAGAGATTGTTTAAGTTTGAAAAAACAAAACGAATGAAATTTTTAAGTGTTGCGGTTTTTGTAATGGGAATAATTCTTTTGAACACATCATATCGCTATGATAGATACACTAACGAAAAAGAATATAATGAGGAGTATTATACTTTGTCGGGCGGCAAAGAAGATTCTGAAAAGTTTTATCAATTAAGAGATGAATATCTGACACCCAAATTTGATTTAGAAAATTACGGAATAACATTGATACAAGTAGGCGTGATTTTTTTATTAGTAGCCTTTATTGGATTAAGGAATCTTAGAACACCAAAGAAAAAATTCTGGATTTTATTCATTGGAATTGTAGCTGCGTTACTGACAAGTGTAGGAACTGTTGGCGATTTATTTCTTGAAATGGAACGAGATAGCTATCCGCATTGGGCTGATAGTTTGGCAATTCCACTAATGGGTGTTCCGTTTATGTTATTGATTTTCATTGTTTGGGCAATAGTAAATTATTCGGGAACCTCGGGCAGGTTTAGAACAGGCGTAAATATCGTTCCAATAAAATTTGACTATTTAGATTACTGGTATGCTATCGTACTTGGGATTGCCATTATAATAGAAATAATAATAATAGGCTCAGGTCAATTTTGGCAAGTAACTTCGGGTTTTTTGTGGATTTATTTTTATCTATCAATAATGCTTGGAAGGCAAAAAGCGAGAGTAGAACAAATATAAACAACTTCGTTTTTTTCCTATCTTCGCGCTCTCAAATAAAGAACGCGCAATGCTCAAAATACAATCGTTAAACGTTTCCATAAACGGGAAACAAATTCTGAAAGACTTTAATCTGGAAATAAAACCAGGTTCGGTGCACGCCATAATGGGCCCGAATGGTACGGGAAAATCTACGCTGGCTTCGGTTTTGGCAGGTAAAGATGAATACGTGGTAGATAGCGGAACAATCACTTTCAACGGCAAAAACTTGCTCGAAATGGAGGCCGATGAACGCGCTCGCGAAGGTGTGTTTTTGGCATTTCAATATCCTGTGGAAATTCCGGGTGTAACGACCACGAACTTTATGAAAGCGGCTGTGAACGCGAAACGCAAACACCAAGGCTTAGAACCATTGGACGCTAAACAGTTTTTACAGATGATGAATGAACGCAGACAGTTGGTGGAACTCGATAAAAGCTATTTGTCGCGCTCGATAAATGAGGGTTTTTCGGGTGGCGAAAAGAAACGCAATGAGATTTTCCAAATGGCAATGCTTGAGCCACAACTCGCGGTGTTGGACGAAACCGATTCGGGTTTGGATATTGATGCGCTGCGCATTGTGGCAAATGGCGTAAATCAATTGAAAAAAGCGGACAACGCGTTTATCGTGATTACACACTACCAACGTTTATTGGATTACATTATTCCGGATTTTGTACATATTATGTATGACGGACGCATTGTGAAAACAGGCGATAAAAGTCTTGCGTTGGAATTGGAAAAACGCGGCTATGATTGGATAAAAGAAGAATTGTTGACCGCTTAATTTACAAAAATGCCGACAACCATTTCATCTATAAATGCTATACGCGAAAAAGCGAAAGCCTTTTTGCAAGACAATAAATTTCCGTCCAATTCGGTAGAAAGTTTTCGCTTTTCATCGCTTCGGAAATACTATACAGAACACGTAGAACCTTATGAAGGCTCGTTTGCTGATGTATTGGCGGAAGACGTTTTAAAGGCACTTCCCGACTACTACAAACAGGTAAAAAACCAAACGAACTTTTTGCTATTGAATGGTTCTTATGTTGAGGCCTTTAAAGAAAATGTTCCGGCTACGATTGTGCCTAATTCAGAAGCTATAGAAATCGAGTTCGCAGGAAAAGCCATTGTGGAACCGAACTATTTCACAGAACAAAACGGTGCGAGTTTTCCGCAAATTTTTTCGCTGGAAATTAAAGAGCTGACAGAAAAATCAATCAACATTTTTGTTGTCAATACTCATCCCGATTTTACATTACCGCGCATACTTATTGTTGGAAGAAAAGGTTCGCAAGCTACGGTGAATTTGATTTTTTCGAGTCTCAAAGAATGGGACAAAATGTATGTGAATTCTGTAACGGAAGTTTTTGTAGAAGAAAATGCGCAAGTAAATTTCAATTTGATTGAAAAAGACAATCCGAATTTAGTTTTGATGAATACTATTGAAGCTGTTTGTGAGCGTAATGCTCATTTTTATTTGGGTTCATACATGAAAAATTCGTTGTTCGTGCGAAACAACATTCATGCGCGATTGACAGGAAAAAATGCGTATGCTTCGCTCAGTGGTTTTTATAATGTCGCGAAAAATGAGTTGGCAGATAACCATATTTTGATTGACCATCAAGTGCCGGATTGCGAAAGTATGCAGTTGTACAAGGGGTTATTGGACGATGAAAGTATTGGCGTTTTCAATGGTCGCGTAATGGTTCACCAAGATGCACAACGCACGAATGCGTATCAATCGTCAAAAGCTGTTTTGCTTTCCAATGATGCGACCATTCATTCCATGCCGCAATTGGAAATTTTTGCCGATGATGTGAAGTGCAGTCACGGTGCGGCAATCGGGCAGTTGAATAAAGACGAATTGTTCTACTTTAAAGCGCGTGGTATTGATGAAGCCACCGCAAAATCAATCTTAAATTTTGCATACAGCCGTGAGGTATTGAATAAAATCAATGATGTGGCTCTGCGCGACTATCTCATTGCCGAACAAAAAGCGGAAAGCGATTTGGACTTCGAGGATTGATATCTAACTAAATTTTAAGATTGTATTTCGTAGATGATTTACAGCCGTTTGTTTAAAAAAACAAAACGTTTTTAAGGCAAAGCGTGAACGATTTAAAAAAAGGCTTTTTAAATAACGTTGAATAATTACATTTGCTCGGCTTTTTTAAAAACAACACTCAACATATGTCAAATAAAGCAACACTTCAATACGGGGAAAAAACTTTTGAATTGCCCGTAATCACAGGAACAGAAAATGAATCAGCCATTGATATCGCAAAGCTGCGTTCGCAATCGGGATTGGTAACATTTGACGAAGGCTACCGCAACACGGGAGCGACCGCTTCGGCAATTACATTCTTAGATGGAGAGCAAGGGATTTTGCGCTACCGCGGTTACAGTATCGAAGATTTGGCAGAAAAAGCATCGTTTACGGAAGTGGCGTATTTGTTGATTTATGGAGCGTTGCCGACTAAAGAGCAATTGGCGAAATTCAACGGAGATTTGACACAACACACGTTGGTTCACGAAGATTTGACAAAAGTATTTGAAGTGTTCCCTTCCGGTGCGCACCCAATGGGGCAGTTGATGACATTAATGTCCGCGTTGTCGTCTTTCTATCCAAATTCATTAAATCCGAATACATCTCCGGAAGAAACAGATTTGACCATTTTGCGTTTGCTCGCTAAAATGCCGACTATCTGCGCAATGATTCAGAAAAAAGGAAAAGGTCATCCGACTTTGTATCCACAAAATAAATACGACTACGTTACGAACTTCTTGCACATGACGTTCGGAAATGTAACCGAAGAATATTTGGCAAATCCTGTGGTAGTTGATGCCATGAACAAATTGTTGATTTTGCACGCTGATCACGAACAAAACTGTTCGGCTTCAACAGTGCGCTTGGTAGGTTCTTCTCACGCAAACTTGTACGCTTCGGTTGGTGCAGGAGTAGCGGCACTTTGGGGCCCACGTCACGGTGGTGCAAATCAAGAAGTGTTGGAAATGCTCGAAGGTATTCGCGATAACGACAATGGCGATGTGAAAAAAGTATTGCAAGAGGTGAAAGACAAAAAACGCCTTTTGATGGGCTTCGGACACCGCGTTTACCGCAACTTCGACCCACGTGCGAAAATCATTAAAACGGCTTGCGATAACATTCTGAAAGAATTGGGTGTGAATGACCCATTGTTGGATTTGGCAAAAGAATTGGAACAAGCAGCATTGACAGACTCTTACTTTGTGGACAGAAAATTGTACCCGAATGTAGATTTCTATTCCGGTATCATCTACAAAGCGTTGGGCTTCCCGACACCGATGTTTACGGTATTGTTTGCGTTAGGTCGTTTGCCGGGTTGGGTTGCACAGTGGAAAGAAATGCGCGAACGCAAAGAAGATATCGGTCGTCCGCGTCAAATCTACAC
>JAEYZB010000041.1 GCA_023428205.1 Bacteroidota bacterium
ATTTTCTCCTAACCAGTTGGTCCATGCTATGGCGTTGGAGTCTGTGGTTTGCGTCATATTTGCGCGCTCTTCCGCATACTCATCTCCTGCATAATATTCATCTGCCAGATACGCAAAGGAATGTCCCAATTCATGCGCGTTGATTTCAGGACTGCTGGTGTGTGCTGTCGTAGTGGCATAAGTTCCTCCCGCCCCACCATAGTAAGGCGTATTGGCAATCAAAAATACCTGGTCGTAGTTTGGAATATTGGCCGCCAATACATTCGCCACGCCACTGATATTTGTAGGATAAATGGCACGATGAACACCATTATCAAAACTGCACTGAAAATAGGTATTCGGATTAGCGACAGGCACCTGAGGAGAAGCCGCACTGCAATCGCTTGCCGTGCCTGGATGCACTGCTCCTGAATCTGCCGATATCACTTTTATCGCAAACACATTGAAATAATTCACATAATTCGATAAAGGCGGCTGCATAAATAAATGATTCATCATCGCTGTGGCATCGAGAATAAATTTCTCTTGTTGGGTTGCCGTGTAGCCGTCTCCCATTACCACAAAATTGATGAATCTATCCGCATCGCCTTTGTACTGTATGGTATCCACGTCAAACACCTGCGCTTTTGCGTTCAACAGCAGCATTAACTGCAACGTCCATAAAAAGGCCACTTTTTTCATCACGGTAAGTTTATAACGGTTAATTCTTCCTTATCGGTTTTTCCACCCCAAGATTCATAGATTTTTACGCCTGTTTTTTTGCCATGAGTTTGCAAACGAATGAAGAATTCCTGCTCGTTTTTTTCGACCATTTTCGTTTTAAATTGTTCCCCTTCTGAATACTCCACTCGTTTACGCAAAGGATGTTCCTCTATAATGGTTTGTTTCAAAACTCCATCTTCATAAACTTCAAGCGTCAAGAAGTTTTCGTAAGTATTTATCCTCTGCGGAGCCGACTTCATTTTGCCTTCCGTTCGGGTGATATTTACTAATTGAATAGTACTTTTCTTTTGCGCTTCTCCTCTGCTGATTCGCAAGGTCAAAAAGACAATTTCTTCTTTATCGGCAGAAACAGTATGGGTATTTCCACTGCCACCTTTGGGCAAGGAACAAAACGCAAAAAACACCGGAAATAGGAAAAGTATCTTCATCAATTTCGGACTATCGGACAAACATGAAAATTAAATTTCAAACCAACACTATCCTGCTCGTTTTTTTGACCCATTTGATTTTTCATTTTTCTCACAAGCGGACGCTTGCGAGAGTGGAGTGTGGGGCGTTGTCGGAAATTGGTTTCCGACAAATCATAAGACTTGTTTTGTTTTATTGTCGGGAGAAAACTCCCGACAGCATGGGAATAAGCTATTTCAACGACTTCAAATAACTTTCAGGTGTCATAACTGAAAGCGCAGAGTTTTTGTAGTCATTCAAATTGCGAGTAAGCACTACCTTAACTTTCGGATTTTGTTCGGCTGCGAAGTTTTGAAGCGCATCTTCAAAGTCTTTGAAATTTGAATTTAACGCGTGTTCTATGATTTTTTTGTCCATACTGAGTACATCCAAAACAGACATAAGCAAACGTAGTTTTCCTATCACTTTTTCGTGTTTGGCGGTGGTGCGTAAAATATAATACGTGTTACTGATGATTACAGGTGTTACATAACCTGTAATTTCTTTGCGTTCACAGAGCGAGAGCACTTCAGTAGCGAAATCTGCAAACGGTTCGCGGTCTAAAAAGAAGTCGAGAATTATGTCTGTATCTAACAGTACGCTGTCCATAGTTACAGATATTTTTCGGTAAGGCGTTTCGTCAATTCCGTCTCGTAATCTGCTTTTTTGTCCATACTGAACGAACCTCGCAACGACTTCACAATCGGGCTTGCATTTGTAGGTGTTTTTGCCGTTTCCTGTGTGAGTGCTTTCAGGTAGTTTTCTATCAAATCAGACAAACTGCGCTCTCTTTTTCGCGCATAGCGTTTCGCTTTTTCTACTACGGCTTGCTCTATCGTAAGTGTGAGTTTCGTATTCATAGGTCTCAATTGTGAAACAAACGTACAATTTTTAATTTACACGTGCAAATTTTATTTTTTAGACACGTGTTGCAAATAAAACCATTTTAGCTTAAGTACGAGCATTGTCGGAAATTGCTTTCCGACAAATCATAAGACTTGTTTTGTTTTATTGTCGGGAGAAAACTCCCGACAGCGCGGGAATAAAGGACATCCTCGTTACGCTCCGCTAAACGAGGACGAGAGGGGGACCACAATGAATAAAAAATAAGGAATCGTTTCTGTTCTGCTCGTTTTTTCAGACCACATTCGTACGACCTTATCCGCACAAGCACCGCTACGCTAATGCTTGAGCGATGGGGGGCGAGTGGAGAAATATTTTACTCGTTACTTCCTAAAAAATAAATCGGATGCAATGGTAATTGATTTTTATCCTCGTCTGTCAGCTTAGGATAAAACTCTTGCCACAACTCAATGAAATTGTCGATATCTAAAAGCCTTACATGTTTATGACTTTCTCTTGCAAAACGCTCCGATTCTGATGTAAAAGCTCCTGATGTTACAAACAAAGCAATATCTCCATCTTTGTTTAGTAATCCTGTCAAACTACGAATATCATCAACAGGAACCGATGAATCTGGTTTGTGCTTAACTTGAACTTTTAAACGTGGTGCCGTTGCCCCAAGTGGGTCATTGTACGCAATAATATCTAAGCCTCCATCTTTACCTTTAGGTGAGATAAAAGGCGTGTGATATCCCATTGCTCGTAACATTGCAGCAACTAAATCTTGAAACTCATAAGGACTTTTACTGCGAATAAAATCTTTAATTTCTGCTTTAGCTTTATCTTCTAATGAATCAATATTCGCTTTTTGAGTTTGTGTTTTATTTTCTTCAAACTCTATCGGCTCTTCTTCTGTGTTTTTGTCTTTTTTCGCTTTCGTATCTTTGTTAT
>JAEYZB010000076.1 GCA_023428205.1 Bacteroidota bacterium
GTCGTGAACGCTTGCTGCCAAGTCGCCCGCCATTCCCACCGATACTCCAGCAGCAAGATTGCTCGTAATGAATTTCTAATTCGCACCCACCGAAAACAGCTTGCCGAACTGATACGCCCCACCGCCATAAATCGCCACATCGCCCGGGTTCATAGTGCCCGTTACATTCGCAGCTTCATCAGTAGTTTTGATACTTCCGTAAGCCATATATTGCACACCAAAGCCCCAAGTACCTCGTTTTTTGAAGTTATGTACGTAGGCAAAATTGCCGTAGTTCGCGCCCCCCGGATATATAGTTTGGTTTACCGAAATGTGGCGGTGCATAGCAGAATCCAAAGCCGATGGATTGGATAACTGAATAGAAAGATCATTGTCGTTTAGTGTAACGTTTTCGCCACCGAGTGCCGCCACGCGAGCCGATTGGGGATTCGCCAAAAACGCGTAGCTGTATGAACCGCCATACTGCGCTTGTGCCGCAGTAAAAGCCAATAATCCCAATAAAGTAATAAATCTAAACTTCACAATCTGTCCTTAAACGAAACAACATATTGATTATTGCAACAGCGCGAAAGTAAACTTTCAAAACGAAGAATGAAATGGTCTGAAAAAACGAGCAGGAATACATGGATAATAGAGGACTTCATTTATTCCAAACGTATTTTATATACCATTTTTCTTTTTATAACTTAAGCTTCTCCTTTGCATTATTAAGGTCAATTTCAGGTCGTCATATACTACTCCCAAAATTAAAATTGTCGCTGCAATGGCTAATACATACAGCTGTATTGTCGAATACAATATACCGCCTAAAAGTCCACCAAAAAAGAAAAATGTAATAATGGTCAGGCGCAATTTTATCGAAGCGTAAAGTTTATCTTTCTGGTCTTTTTGTTTGTAAAAAAACAATTGAGACAGTTCTATTCCTAAGTCTGTAAATAGTCCCGTCAAGTGGGTTGTTCGAACCGTTGCATTTGAAATACTCGTTACCAATGAATTTTGTAAACCCATTGCAAAAAGCAAAGAACATGCAAGAAAATCGGGGTTTTGAGCGATTAAAAATTGCCCGAATATCGCCACCATAAACAAAATAAGGCTTTCGATAATTGTCGGAATTATATAAATCCATCGGTCACTTTTTTTTGATGTAACCTCTACGATAAAGCTCGATACGAAAGAACCTAAGAAGAAAAAGAAAATGTACAAGAAATAGACAAATCCCATCCAAAAATCGAGTTTGAAAACTTCGTCTACAAAAAACGCAAAGTGTCCCGTTACATTTGTAGTAAGACGCTGAACGGCTAAAAATCCGGCTATATTTACTATTCCAGCGACAAATGACAGCAATGAAGCAATGCTTAAATTATGTCTTAATGTTCTTGTTTTCCCCTTGTGTCTAAACATAAATTAGTGGTCAATGTTATTGGTATCGTTTAGCATAAGGATAACCCGTGGACTGTAGCTCAATTTCAGTTGTATTAGTCTCATAAGCTGAATAATGCGGTAAAAATAGTATTTCACATATAAAACCAATAAAAAAGGGTTGAGAGAAATTTCTCTCAACCCTCAACCAATAACTCCCGATTTTCCTACATTCTAAATGCGTACAAATAATTTATCGGTCTATTCGGATATATTCCCTCCATTAACACCTTGCCCGACTTGTTTTTCAAGATATTTGTAAAATCTTTCACGTCCGCCACAGGTTGGTCGTCAATTTGCGTGATGATAAACCCTTTTCGAATGTCGGTGAACTGCGCGAGTTTTCCGTTTTTCAAATCCGTAATTTTCACACCACTCTCCACACCCAAACTTGCTTTTTCGCGTGCCGTCAAATTCTCGACTGTCACACCCAAAGCATCTAACACATCGGTTGCATTATCTACTTTTGCCACCGTATTATATTTATTTTTCAATTCCACTACCGCCAAAGCAGTTTTGCTGTTGCGGATATATTCCACGTTGATTTTATCGCCCGGACGGTATTGCGCGATTTGCTCCTGCAATTCCGCAGCACTATTTACTTCGTGTCCATTGATTTTCGTAACAATGTCTTCTTTTTTTAACCCTGCGCTTTCAGCCGCGGAACCTGCGTTTACTTCGTTCAGATAAACTCCAAATGGCTTATCAAAACCTTGTTTTTTCGCGAGCTCATCGTCCATCGAGCGAATGCTCACACCCAAAAATCCGCGTTGCGTAGTACCGTAGTTTTTCAAATCCAAAATCACTTTATTCACAATGTTTGACGGCACGGCAAATGAATAGCCCGCATACGTTCCGGTAGGCGAAGCGATAGCCGTATTGATACCCACCAATTCACCATTCACATTCACCAATGCGCCACCACTATTGCCCGGATTCACAGCCGCATCCGTTTGATTGAATGATTCTATTTTCGTATTGGACTGACGAGAACCACCCTCCAACAAATCCAAATTGCGACCTTTCGCACTCACAATTCCTGCCGTTACGGTAGAAGCAAGATTAAACGGATTGCCAACTGCAACCACCCACTCCCCTACCAAAACAGAATCCGAATTGGCAAACTGCACCGCAGGCAAATCACTGGCATCCACTTTTAAAAGGGCAATATCCACATCTGCATCGCGACCGACAATTTTTGCCGAGTAGGTTTTATTATTGTTGAGCGTTACCGAAATTTCGTTTGCATTTTCAACCACGTGATTATTGGTCACAATGTAGCCGTCTTTACTCACAATCACGCCCGAACCGGTGCCGACACGCGCTCCGCCCTGATACGGATTAGGTCCGTGAAAATAATTTCCGAAATTATCGCCAAAAAAATCGCGAAAAGGATCACGACCGCGCATCGAAACGGGTTCCACTTTTATCATGCTCTTCACGTGAACAACAGAAGGGGTAACTGTTGCTGCCGCATAGCGAAAATCTACCGGCTGTGTACCGCTTCGGTCATTGGAAAGGGAAGCAAACGTTACTTTTGCAGGATTTTCGGAATAAACAATTTTCGGGTCCTGATTGAAATATTTATCGAAAACATA
>JAEYZB010000168.1 GCA_023428205.1 Bacteroidota bacterium
CCACAAAAGCGATGCTTGTCAGAAAAAAAACATTTCTGAAAATTTGTGGAATTTTGTTTTGTAGTGCGGTGAATGAAAAGCTCATTTTTTCGTTTTACAACGTAAACTTCCATATTTTTTTGCCAATAGAAATAAAGAAAATAAACAGCCACAGAGAAGTGTCGTCAATTTCAAACAATCACCACATCGCTATCGCTCAAAGCGTTCGTATGCCCTTTTAGTTTTAGCACAATTCGCGCTACCGGAATCACATCGCGCTGACAATATTCCACAATACGATTTATGTCATTTTCGAGCCAATACACGCGACTTACGTCTTTCCCTTCAATGTCTTGCTTGGGTGATGGAATGCCGAGAGTGGCAGCAATCAGTTGTAGCGAAGTGTAGTTTTTAAAATCGCCAAATCGCCACTGTTGCAAGGTATCAATGATGTTCATTTCCCAAGGTTTGCGCCCTGAAACATCTACTATAGGAGGCAGCGGTATGCCGTTTGCCAACATTCTGCGGCACATATATGGAATGTCAAACTCCCGAATGTTGTGTCCGCACAATTGCCAATCGCTATCGGAAAAATAATTTTTCAGCACATCGGCCAGTTGCGTTAGTGCTTTTTTTTCATCATCGCCAAAAAAACTTTTCACGCGAAATACATCTTTCTTCTTTTCCTTATCGTGATGAAAATACCCCAGTGAAACACAAATCACTTTGCCAAATTCAGCGTAAATTCCGGCACGATTTTCATAGGTTTCTTTTTCGGTTTCTTGCGTGTTTGTAAAGGTGCGATGTTTGGCGGCCCATAAGGTTTTCCACGTTTCATTTAAGTCTTCGTAACGCGGAACGGCAGGCACGGTTTCTATGTCTAAAAACAAAACTTGGCGAAGTGGATTGGCTGGTTGCTTCATAGTTTTAAATTATACATGATTGAGTGGAGTATTTCATCTATCTCATCGTCAAACGGTTTCATTATAATAATTCTCGCGCCTCTGCTTTCAGAAATTCTAATGCCGTTTGTGTAGGCAACGGTTGTTCCATTTTTGCAATAATATCCAACAACAACTGCGAAAATTGCGCTGCACTCAATTCAGAAGATTGTTGGGCGGCAAACAGATTGATGAATTTCACCAACTCATTTTTGGCGGACGAAACTAAATTCCACGCTTCGGAAGAAATATATAATTGTTGGCTCAGGTTATGTTCAAATTCGGTTTGAATGTTTGCCGTTAGGAGCATTTGCAACTGTTTTGCCGATAATCCTTCGAGCGACAAACGGCTGATGACAGCCCCAGGATGAATGCGCTCCAACAATAAAATCAATCGTTCGTAGGCTTGCAAACGAAGCAATACCGTTTCTTTTTTAGTCGTAATTTTTGCTTCTAAAATTCGTAATTGCTGATCTTTGTTAATGAATGCTTTTACAAAGTAGACCGCTACTGCGCCCACTAACAATGCAGGCAATGCAATTTTTGCCAGTTCTAAAAAGAAACTAATTTCTTCCATATTTGAGTTTGATGCACTAAAGTACGTTTTTTTGGAATAGCGAAGCAGTGTAATCTCTTTTTCTATATTCGCGTCATGCCGCAGCAATCATTTTACGCACACGGAAAACTAATGCTCACGTCTGAATATTTTGTTTTAGACGGAGCTCAAACGTTGGCGTTCCCTACACGCTTTGGTCAGAAAATGATAGTTTCTTCTTTCCATTCGTATAGCAGGCGACTGTTTTGGAAGGCCTATACTTCCGAGCAGAAATTGTGGTTGAATGCGGAGTTTGACAAACGCGATTTTCAAACACCACAAAGTGGAAAGGAAGTAGAAACATTAATTCGACTATTAAATGAAATCCGCAATCAGAATCCGCAATTTTTGTCAGGAAACGAAGATGTTTTAGTCGAGACTTATTTGGAATTTCCCAACGCTTGGGGCTTGGGGTCAAGTTCTACATTACTTTATTGTTTATCGCAGTTTGCGCAGGTAGATTGGCTGCCGTTGTTGCAAAAAACAATCGGAGGTTCGGGTTATGACGTGGCATGTGCGGGCGCGAAGTCGGAAATTTTGTATCAACTCGTGAATGGAAAACCGCAGGTTCAAGAAACGTTTTTCAATCCTTCCTTCAGAAATAAATTATACTTCGTTTATCTCGGCAAGAAACAGCTTTCTACCGCTGGTATCGCACATTATCAGGAAACCGTTTCGCAAAAAGAAAAAACGATTGAGCGATTGAATGAAATCACTCAAGCAATTCTGCAATGCAGTTCACTTTCTGATTTTGACAAATTGATTGATGAACACGAAGCAATCATTAGCCACGCATTGCAGTTGCCTCGTGTTCAGGAAGAATTATTTTCCGACTACTGGGGAAAAGTAAAATCGCTTGGTGCGTGGGGCGGTGATTTCGCGCTGTTTACCAATAATCGCAGTAAAGAGGATTTACTTGCGTACTTGCAAAAGAAAAATTTAAATGTTGTCTTTGCGTTTGATGAAATGATTTTGGTGTAGCGCGATAAACATGCTCATTTTTTTAACCCATTTGGGGTTTTATTTTTTCGCGGTCTCTGATATGATCAAGGCTTTCAACCCTTTGGCAGAACTATCATTTCCGCCATCTTCTTTTGCACGAAGCAATGCGTAATCGCAAGCTAATTCTGCTTCTTTCAAATCGCCTAATTTATAGCTCATGTAAGCGTAAATCGTGTTGTTTTCTGTATTGTTTTTCAATTCAACAGCGGTGTATGCCCATTTCTTGGCTTTTTCTAATTGTTTTTTGTCTTCAATATTCAGGTAGTAATTCCAAGCGATGTCACTAAGTTCTTTATCATTTTTCAAACCAAATTTCTGTACATACTCCGAAGCATATTTGTCGTACATTTTCCAATTGCCGATGCGCTCGGTGTATTCCATATACGAACGGGCTATTTTTTCAGAAGCGTTGATTCCTCCTAAATCGTTCAGCAATTTTATCGCTCCGTGAAATAGTACTTCATCTTTTTTAATTACGGCATCGGCCAACGCTTTATCTGCAACGGTGTTTACCTTTTTTGCGAAGGTCGCTTCTCCGACTATCGCTTCTATGGCAGTACGGTTTTTCATAATGTACGCCAAGCCTGCCGATTGCAAATTATCGGTGGCATTGAAAATAGTTTGCACATATTTTTCATTTTTCAAATTAGCAGAGGAAAGACTATTGATGAACCCTTGTAATATCGAATCAGAGCCACCTCCGATAAGTGCGAGCGTGTTTAAATAATCATTCAGAAAATTAATATCTCGTTTGCCGTTATTGTATTCGGCACGCATAACAGCAATTTTACTCGAAAGAGTGTCGGTTGCTTTTTGCGCTTCGTTCAATAATTTTTCAGCCGGAACAAAACCCATCGTTCGATATTTCACACTTCCGTCAGGATTTATCCAAAGCAGAGTCGGATAACCGCGAACGGTAAATCTGCCGGATAGTTCAGGGCCTTCGCCTTTTCCATATCCATTTTTAGGTTTACGAAATGACTGTTGAAATATTCGCCTACTTCGTTATTGGTAAATGTTTCTGCCGAAAGTTTTTTGCATGGTCCGCACCACGTAGTATAGCAATCCATAAATACGATTTTGCCTTCCGTTTTGGCTTTCTCCAATGCTTGCTCAAAGGTCAGTTCGTGTTCGAAATTGATACCCTGTGCAAAGCTGCCGAAAGCTGCGAAATACCCTAAAAAAACGAGCAGAATTTTACTTTTCATATGAATGATTTTTCCAAATGTTGTTTAATGATAATTGAATTTTTTTACCCCAAAAAATTTGGGTGGTGCGTTCAAACGATTCGGTGTAATCCGAAACGTAAAACAGATCTTCATGTGTTTTACGCTCGCTTGCCAAATTTTCTTTTTCTAATATCCATTTTAGTTTAGCGGCAACGACTTCGGCTGAATCAAAAACTTTCACTTGTCCTTTGTAAAACGCGTTAATCTCATTTTTGATAAGTGGATAATGTGTACATGCTAATACCAATGCATCAATTCCGTTCAAGGCTTCGTTTGAAAGATAGCTTTCCAATACGGCATTGCTGATGTTATTATTGTAAAAACCTTCTTCAATCATAGATGCCAAAAGCGGTGTGGCGAGCTCAGTGTATTGCAGTTCCGGTTTTCTGCGCGCAAACTTTTCGGGATAAACACCCGAAGCAATCGTGGTTTTTGTAGCAATTACACCCACCTTGTGAACATCGCTGTCGCTGATTACGGCTTCCACCATTGGGTCAATGACATTAATCACGGGAACGATGCCTTTGTATAAATCGCGTAACGGTTCATAAGCGGCTGCCGATGCGGTATTACAAGCAATCACTACGGCCTTACATTGCTGTTCGTGCAATAAAAAATTGGTGATTGTGGCAGCATACGAACGAATCAACTCCTTTGATTTATCGCCATACGGCAGGTGAGCTGTATCACCAAAATAGACAAGTTGCTCATTGGGCAATAGCTTAGAAATAGCATTGGCGACCGTTAAGCCGCCAATGCCCGAATCAAAGATTCCAATAGGTTTATGTTTGTTTACGCTCACAAAAATTACTTTGGCGCGGCAGGATTTGCTGCTCCTTGTACAGGTGCGGGCAACGTAGCTCCAATTTTTGTTTTTACCAATGCAGTTACGTCAGAGCCTGTTTCAGGGAAATATACTACACCGCCTGCGGCAATATCGAAAATATAAGCGTATCCGTTTTCGCGCGCCACTTCTTTTACTCCTTTGATATATTTATCATTCAAAGGCTTCATCAATTCTTGTGCATAATTTTGCAAATCGTTTTGTGCTTTTTGTTCAAAATCGCCTAAACGTTTTTCCAAATCTTTTACTTCCTGAACTTTTGTATCCAAAACAACCTGTGTCATTTTATCTCCACCTTCTTGGATTTCACGAGATTTCTTTTCGTACTCGCCATACATGGATTCCATGATTTTGGTATATTCTCCTTTCTTTTTTTCTACAGCTTCCGTCATTTGTTTGTATTCCGGTAATGCTTGCAAAACTTCGGATGAATTCAAATGGCCAATTTTTTGTTGAGCAAAAGCGGTGGTTCCTGTAAGCAATAGTGTTGCTACTATGAGTTTCTTCATTTTTCTGTTTTTTAAATTTTACGAATGGCGAAAATAGCTTTTTTTGTTAAATGGGCAATTTGCCTGATTTTGTATTCTGTTTTTTTGTGAGCAGATTATTTTTTCGTGATACCCATATTCATAAGAATATCATCACTCTTGTTGAATTTTTCGCTGGCGTAAAGCATTGCTACTCCGCTTTTATCTAAAATGAAGTCGTACGACTTTGCTTGTGCGTACTTTTGAATTTCATCATAAATTTTGTCCTGAACAGGTTTTACCAATTCCTGACGTTTTTTAAACAAATCGCCATTCGGACCAAAACGGGCACGTTGTAATTCCTTCACTTCTTTATCTGCATTATCAATGTCTTTGATTTTTTGCTGTTTCATTTGTTCGGTCATTAGCACCTGTTCATTTTGGAACGTCTTGTACATATCTTCCACCGTTTTACGTTTTGCGTCCACTTCTTTTTGGTAGCCTTCCGACACTTTATCCAGTTGTTTTTGAGCATCGGCATAAGCCGGGATTTTACTAAGCAAATATTCTACATCTACATAACAGAACTTTTGCGCCTGAGAACTTACCGAAAGTCCGCATACCATAACACAAACAGACAATAGCTTTTTCATTTGTTTAAATTTTAATTTTGAAAGTAAAGATTGCTTTTACCCGCCAAAGTTAAACTATCGAACGAAGTTTTTAATTTTCTTAACGGAGAAAGAGTGCCTCCGTGCTCGTTTTTTTTATCCATCTGTCTAAGACATACAATGGCAAATCGTTATGAAATGGTTCGAAAAAACGAGGAGGTTTCCATATTTTTTTATCTTCGGTAAACCAATGCGATTTTTGACAATCATTTTTTCGGTTTGTTTTTGGGCGGCACGTGGTGCGGCACAAGATGCTTTTGTGGCAAAGATTGATTTGACACAATGCCGGAATAACAGTTTGCACGTTCGGCTGCAAACTCCATCAATTGTTAGTCGTAAAGCACGTTTTATTATTCCTACGAATATTCCGGGTACCATTTCGGAACTACAAACAGGAAAATTGTTTTCCAATATCAAAGCATTCAACAAAAATAATCAACCTCTTGCCGTTGTGGCTTATTCCACCAATGAGTATGAAATTTCGGTGGATGGAGAGTTGGCGTATTTGGAGTATGATGTTCATGATTCGTGGCATTACGAAAATCGCAGTTTGATTTTGCCGCAGATAGGAACTGACTTTGTGGAAAATGAACATTTTTTGCTGAATTTTCATGCGGTGGTGGGCTACATTCAAGGGTATGAGGAGGCTCGTTTTAAAATTGAAATTACCCGCCCAAAATCATTGAATGTGATTTCCGGTTTGAATTTCACTTCGTCAGGAGACATTGATAGGGCAGAGGTTTCCGGCTATCTTACCTTGATTGATAATCCTGCATTATACACCAAAGAAAAAGAGCAAACCTATTCAGTGGGCGGTACAAAGTTTAAAATCGGCTGTTATTCTGAACTCAGCTCCGTGCGTGCGGAAAACATTGCGCGCGTTTTGAAAACAGTATGTGAGTCTGCTTCTGCTTTCTGTGGCGGTTTTCAGGCGAAGCAATATGTTTTTCTGTTCAATTATTCGTTTCCTGAAAATAACCCGTTTAAGGCGGAAGAAGCTTTTGGCGCAGTGGAACATTCGCAATCTTCGGTGTATTATTTCCCGATAAATAGCAGTAACTATAAGTTTGAACGAGATTTGCTGTACACGGCAGCACATGAGTTGATGCACCTTTTCGGTCCGTTGCAATTGGAAACGGACGTTACGAGCAAAATTAATTTTCGCGCAAAAACGCAGTCATCAAATCTGTGGATTTACGAAGGATTTACGGAATATTTGTCGTTGCTTATGTTGTATCAGCAAGAGTTGATTACGGAAACGGAGTTTATCAATGAAGTGCGCAACAAAATCAACTTGGCAAATTATTCCGACAATTATTCTTTGGAAACGGCAAGCCGCCAATGCTATTTAGATGGCAACGGGAAAATGTATAAATCCTTTTATACCAAAGGAGCGTTGTTGGCGATGATGTTGGATTTGAAGTTGCTCAAAATGAGCAAAGGCGAAATGAATTTGAAAAGTCTCTTGATTGATTTGAAAAACGTTTCGCGAGCAAACTATGTGATGCGCGATGAATTTATGGTAGATGAATTGGCAAAGTATTCCTATCCCGAAATCAAGGATTTTTTGAAAAGCCATGCACAGGATACGGTTCCGCAGAATTACAATGAATATTTTTCGGCAATCGGCTGGAAATACGAACCGCAGAAAGTGGATACCTCAAACATGTATGTCAATGCAGTATTTCGCTATGCGAAAACCACAAAAGAATATTACATGGTGAACATTTCCTTTGACCAAATCGGATTTAATGAAGGTGATGTTTTGAAAAGCATAAACGGCAAAAAAGTAACTAAAGAAAATCTGAATGAATTGCTGGATAAATTCAGTTCGGTGAACTACAAAAAGCAAGTAAAGTTTGTGGTGAAACGAGGGGATAAGCTGCTTGAGCTCACCGGTCCGCCATTGCTTGTTACGCTTAACCAACGAAACCTAATAACGGTGGAGCGCGAAGTGAAACAAGACAAAGAAGGGTTGCGTAATTTCTTTTCGGGAAATAAAGAATTGAAAACCCGCTCATTTAAAATTTTGAATTGATTGCAGATAAAACGCTAAATTCGTAGAATGAAGAAGGGTTTCTTTTTATTGTTCGTTTTCGCTTGCTGTGTTTTTGTGCAAGCGCAGGACGAAGCAGCTGTCCGTAATCAACTCATCGTTCAGTTGACGGGAAACGTTAAAAATGTTTTTCCTGAATATGTTGCGGTAAAGGAAACGCTTTCGCGCAATATGAATATTTTATTGCTACAGAAAACAGAAGGCGAATTTTCCGAAAAGGAAATTGCCGAATTGCGAAAATTGCCATTTGTTTCGCGCTTGCAATACAACCACAAAGTACAGAAGCGTAGCCTTGTTCCTAACGATCCATTTTTTTCGCAGCAATGGGCTTTGCAAAACGTAGGGCAGTCGGGCGGAACGGCCGGTGCGGATATTAGCGCCACCAAAGCGTGGGAGGTTAACCATTCCAATGTTACAGTCTACGGTGATTCTATTGTAATTGCGATTGTGGATGACCCGATGGATTTGAGTCACGAAGACATAAATTATTTCATCAACCATAACGAGATTGACAGCAACGGAATTGATGATGATGGTAATGGATACATTGATGATTATCGTGGTTGGGATGCGATAAATAACGCGCCTGCGGTAACGACTTCGTTTATCTCGCATGGTACACACGTTGCGGGAATTGCGGGAGCGATAGGTAATAACGGCAAAGGAATTAGTGGTGTGTGTTGGGGGGCGAAAATTTTGCCGGTGTACGGTTCTACAGATGATGAAGCGAAGGTGATAATTGCTTACGATTATGTAATGGAAATGCGTAAACTCTATAACCAGACGAGCGGTGCGAAAGGCGCATTTATTGTAGCTACTAATTCATCGTTTGGCGTTGACCGAGGCAATCCTGTGAACTTTCCGATTTGGTGTTCGCTTTATGACTCATTGGGTAAATTGGGAATTTTAAGTGCGGTAGCTACCGCCAATCAAAATTGGAATATTGACGTGGAACATGACATCCCCACAGAATGTCCAAGTGATTATTTAATTGCGGTAACAAGTACGAGCAGAAACGATAATAAGAATAGCGCAGGCTATGGCGCTGTTTCTATTGATTTGGGTGCGCCCGGCTCATCCATTTATTCGTCAATTCCCGTGGATAATTATGGTGTTCAATCGGGAACTTCTATGGCGGCACCGCATGTGGCAGGTGCGTTAGGCAGCATGTACGCCACCGCCTGTGAGGGACTAATGGATAATTATTTAGCATATCCTGATTCGTTTTCGCTCTATTTCAAAAATTATCTATTGAATGGTGTTGACCACATCAGCAGTTTGCAAGGAAAGGTCGTCAGTAATGGGCGCTTGAACTTATACAAAACATTACTGAATGTACAATCATACAACTGTAACGATTGCCCGTTTGATGTTGATGCACTTGTAGCGCAACCCAATTGCCAAGATTCGGCTTCCGGATCAGTATCGCTTTCGGCTTCAGCGGCAGTAACCTATCAATGGTCAACGGGCGAATTAACTTCGTCTATTCAAAATAAACCGGCAGGTATTTATACGGTAACAGCAACAAGCGCGGCTTGTTCTATTCAGCGCTCGTTTTTCATGGATAAGAATCCTCATACGATAGTGATTGACAGCATACTTATATTCCCTGTGACTGATGCCATTTTGGAAGCAAATATTATAGTGTTTGCTTCTGTGGGAAATGGTTCACTTTCTTATGCTATTGATTCAAGTGAATATCAACTGTCAGGTGGTTTTCCGCTTGATAGAGGAGGATATTATACTATTCATATTCGAAACGAAAATGCGTGTGTAGTTGATACTACGGTTTTTGTTGGTGAACACATGGGTGTAGAAGACTTTTTACGCGTATCTGTTCGGTTATATCCTAATCCTGCGAAAAATATAATAACTGTTATCGCCCCACAAGTTTCTGTAAATACACGCTACTTCATTATTGATGTGAATGGAAGGTTAATTAAATCCGGTTTGCTAACTGAAAAGCAACAGCAGATTTTTTTAGATGAAATTGCTGACGGAGTTTATTTGTTTGAGGTGAGCAGTAAACACGAATCGTATAAAACGCGCTTTGCGGTAATGCGGTAAATCCTGTTTTTTTCACCCACTTGCACATTATCGTCATTCCCACGAAAGTGGGAATCCTATTTCATAATAAACGCTTTTTTAAAGATTCCCGCTTTCGCGGGAATGACGTGTGCTTTTTAGTTTTCACTTTCTGCTCGTTTTTTCAGGCCATTTTACAGAAGTGACAACAAACTTTCTGTTCCAATCAAGCGATTGGCAGAAAATCCCTCGGCATATCTCACTCCGATTTGTGTGCCAAAATTGGAAGCTCTTGCTTGCACGAAATCCAAGAATTCAGGAGAGGAAATAAATGTATTTGCTTCTTTGGAATTTGGGTCATAAAACTGCGAAGTGAAGGCGCGAATCGCTTCCATTTTGGTGTCAAAAAACGAGCTGATGTCCACTGCAAAGTCTGCTTTTACGTCTAACGCCTGAATGTAGTGATACACGGCTTTGGGGCGGTGCGGTTCTTGCGTGTGGCTTTCCCACTGTGTTTTGATTTTCGATAAGCCTGAAAGAAAAGCCGCTTCACGCACCAAAGCAGCCGCGCGTCCGTGGTCAGGGTGGCGATCGTAAACGGCATTACACAAAATAATATCCGGCTGAAAATAGCGAATTGCTTTAATCACTTCTCGCTGATGTTCTTCATCATTCGCGAAAAAACCGTCCCGAAATTCCAGATTAATACGTTGTGTTACACCGAGAATTTTTGCGGCATTCGCAGCTTCTGCTTTACGCTCATCCACCGAACCGCGAGTGCCTAATTCGCCACGCGTCAAATCCACAATCGCAGACCTCAATCCTTTTGCGTGATGCGCTAAAAGCGTTCCCGCACAACCCAATTCTACATCGTCTGGATGTGCGCCAATGGCGAGTATGTTTACCTTGTTTGTACTCATGTTTTCTTTTTTCTGCTCGTTTTTTTCCACCACTTTTATGTAGGTCAAATCCCAAACTGCTTAAAATGATGGTCAATATGTTTTGTAAATAAGTTTGCCCACTCGGTTTTATTTAGTGCGCCAAAGAGTGGGTGCGACTTGAATTTTCCATCTTCGCGTTCGGAAAGTATTTCCATAAACTTTAATAGGAATGCGAGTTCTGTATAAAAATCTTTGGTTTCGATGTTGCTTTTGATGATGTCTTGCTCACGCGGTCCTTTCAGATTTTTCGGAAATTTTGGTAACACATAAATCGCTATAGGAAACATCACATTTCGCGAAAACCACGTAGATAAATCACGTGCCGATTTCATTCCAAGTGCAATGCGAAAGGCTTCATTCAAATGCGCGAGCATTTGTGTGGCATTCATTGTTCCCCATTGGCGTGGTGTTTCCTCTGTCAGCCTTTCCAAGCGTTTGGCGAAGGCTTCACGGACTTCAAGTTGTAAAATGTTTTTCATTGTTGTCGTTTTATCGGGCGTAAAATTTTTACGCCTCTACGATTTTATTTTGCAAATGTGTTTGTAAACAGTGCTTGTTTTTTCACATCGTTTATAT
>JAEYZB010000051.1 GCA_023428205.1 Bacteroidota bacterium
AAATACACATCAGCAAGTCAAAAATTGTGGCGAGATTATTACCTGATAAAACTGCAATACGGCTACAATGACCAAAACTGGACAGCCCGCGGAGCTTTTACGTTCGGTATAGAAGGCAACAAACTTTATCCGTTGCCTGATTTATTCTTGCAAAAGAAATTGTACAAAAAATATCTCTACGCTTATGCAGGCTGGGAGATTGCGTATCTAAAAAACTCATTCAAGAATTATGCGTTAGAGAACAATTTTATTCTGTCGGATATTCAACTAAAAAACTCTCGTATTTCAAATGTTTATGTCGGCCTAAAAGGAACGGTAAGCGGCTTTTCGTACAAAGGAGAGTTTTCGTATAAATATGTGTGGAATCAAGCGTTTTACTACACGAATGCTTTTGACATAAGAAAGTTCCAAGTTGGTTATTTTGTAAATATGAAAGCATTAAATCCGCATTTGGAATTGGGGTACAATTATCGTGATGAATTTACAGCGTTGCTTAGTTTTGATTACAACAAATATATCGTTCCTAATGCCAATATGTGGTTGAATCCGCAAAAAGCGTGGTATAAACCTGACTTTATCGCGAATCTGAAACTACGCTATAACATCAAAGACAAATTTATAATCGGTGCTGATGTTTATGGATTCACAGCTTATTATGGTTATTTAGCTTCGTGGGATACAGGATTTCCAAATCCGCTTTTCAAACAAAAAGGCACAGCCGATGCAAACCTGAGTTTAGAATATCTTTTCAATAAACATTTCTCGTTCTTTGGTTATTTGAATAACATTGCTCATCAGAAATATCAACGTTGGGCAAATTATCCGGTGTTCGGTATCAATGGTTTGGTAGGCGCAAAGTATTCATTTTAAAAAACAGAAAACATGAAAAAAGTTTTGTTGGCGGTAGTGTTAGTTGTCATTGCAGCGCAATTCATTCGTCCAGAAAGAAACACGTCAAATGATATAACGAACGATATTTCAAAAACATTTCCTGTTTCGGATTCAGTGAATGTGATTTTGAAAAAAGAGTGTAAAGACTGTCACAGCAACCACACAGAATATCCTTGGTATGCAAATATTCAGCCGGTGGCTTTCTGGCTCGCACGACACATAAAAGAAGGAAAAGGTCATTTGAATTTTTCGGAGTTTTTGAACTATCCGACTTGGCGACAATATCATAAATTAGAGGAAGTGGAAGAAGTTTTGGCGGAAGATGCCGAAGAAAAAATGCCACTTTTTTCATACACACTCATTCACCGCGATGCAGACCTTACTGACGCGGAACGCGCACAACTTGTAAATTGGTCTATCGAATTGCGCGACCTGATGAAAGAACAATATCCTGCGGATAGTTTAGTCCGTCCGAAAAAATGAGGAGGACGGCAATAAAAGACTTCGCATTTTGGCAATAAAGGTTCTCTGTATTCGTTCATACAGCGAAAAACTTTATTTTGCCACTCCAAAAGTGTTTTATGTATCGCTATTTATTATTCCTGCTCGTTTTTTTAGGGGGTTTTACCGGATTTGCGCAGCCACGCGCCATCGGAACATGGCGAGCATATTTCCCTTATGGTTCTGCCACACAAATTGAAGATGCGGGCGATAGAATTTATTGCGCATCGGAACTTTCGATATTTTATGTAGAAAAAGAAGACAACAGTACACAAGCACTTGACAAAGCTTCGGGCTTAAGCGATGTAGGCATCCAAAAAATAAAATATAACGCCAACACAAAAACACTCTTAATTGCCTATAAAAACAGCAATATTGATTTGCTACAAGACGGAGAAAAAATCTACAACATTTCCGACATTAAGATAAAGATGACTACCGGCTCCAAAAACATCAATGATGTATGTATGCTTGGCAGTTATGCCTATTTAGCAACGGATTTGGGTGTGGCGGTATTGGATCTTGAAAAACGAGAAATCAAAGAAACATATGTGATTGGCACGGGCGGTGAAAATGTAATCATCAACGGAGTTGCAACGACTCCAACTACCCTCTTTGCGGCTACGAAGGAAGGTGTAAAATCAGCATCTCTTTCCAATAGCAATCTGCAAAATTTTAACGCTTGGACTTTACACACAAATGGCATTCCTGCTACAGACATAAAACTGATTTCAGCAGTAGGAAACACAGTGTACACAGGTCTGAAAGACAGTCTTCTTTTGCGTTATAACGGCTCGCAATGGGACACTATTTTTTCGCGCAATGGTTGGAAGCTTCAAAGTTTCAAAACCGAAAACAATAAAATCTACGCGTTTTTCTGGGATATAGCGAACAACAATCAGCATTTTATTTTACAGCTTAGTGAAACGGAGATCGTTGCCGAGACACATTATCCATATACATCAAAACCACTTGATATTATTGTTGGCGAAAAAACGTGGATTGCGGATAAAGAAAATAGTTTATTGCTTTATAAAGATACGGTCAACCAACCCGAACTGTTTAAACTACAAGGGCCATACTCTTCGCATGTATTTAATATGTTAGTACATAACAACGCTATGTATCTGGCTGCGGGCGGCACCAATCCCGGATATAATTCCTACGGTTATTTTTTTGACGGGGTTCAGACGGTGCAAGAGGGTTGGTGGTGGCGAACATTGCCTTATGATCTACAAGGGGCTCCTGTGTTAGATTATCTAAACGTAGCTGTAAATAAGATTACGAATAAGATGTACTATGCTTCGTTTCAAAATGGACTTACCGAGCTTGATTTGAGCACAGGCCAAATAACTGTTTTTAATCAGAGTAATAGTACATTACAGAAAGAACCTTGTTGTAATGTCGTAAGAGTTCCAAGTGTATGCGTAGATGATAATGGTAATGTTTGGATGATGAATACGGGTGCGACTAAACAGTTAGCTGTGCTAAAAACAGACGGAACATGGAAAAGTTTCAGTGTGCCGTACTCATTCGAATTATCCCGAAAAATGCTTGTTGTAAATAATAAAATATGGATGTGTAACCGTCCGGGAGACATCATTGTATACGATCCGGGAAATGATATCGACAGCGAGGCAGACGACCGTTACAGAAAAATTGGAACGGGAGAAGGGAATGGCAATTTACCATCAAGTTCCGTGTGGTGCGCTGTTGAAGATAAAGACGGCTATGTATGGGTCGGTACGGAAGCCGGAATCGGAACTTTTTACTGTCCATCCT
>JAEYZB010000241.1 GCA_023428205.1 Bacteroidota bacterium
AACTCGGCAGCAACACTTGCGGAACAAATACGGCTATTGAAAACATAAAAGCAAAAGCCTGGAATGTTGCTATCATGCCGAATCCGACACAAGGAATTTTTCATATTCAATGTAGTGAAGCCGTAAAACAAACATTGATTTATGACATCAATGGCCGCTTGCTGAAAACCGTTGACAATGCCACGACCATAAATATTCAGGGTTTTCCGAAAGGCATTTACATTGCCAAAATCACGACCGCACGCGGAACGGCACAACGCAAAGTGGTAGTGGAATAATTTCTTTCTGTCACTAATTTGTCAAAAAAATATTTCTGCACACAATATTAAATTAAGGTTACGTTTAGGAGTAGTCGCAAGGCGGTGAGTTAAAAAATGGCGATTAAATTTTGCCAAATGGAGACTTTACCTATTTTTGGACACTTTTTAAATTAGAAAACAAATTAAATTCTAAAAAACAAAAACACAAGTACTATGGCACAAGCAACACCTGCTAAAGCAGCAGAACAAAAAAAAGGAGGATTCGATTTCAGCATTCTCGTAATCCCTGTAGCATTCGCAATCGCATTCATCTTTTGGTATGTGGTTTGTAAAGGACATACGGAAGTATTGCCAAACGGACACAGAGAAGCGAAAAAAGTAGAAGGAGGTAGCGATATGCTCGGTTTGATTTACATGGGAGGTTTCATCGTACCTATTTTGTTTACCATGTTATTGACCGTAATTACATTTTCAGTAGAGCGCTTTTTGACTATCGGCAAAGCAAAAGGAACAGGTTCTATCGAAGAGTTCTTGCAAAAAATCAAAACGGCTTTATCTAAAAATGATTTGAACGCGGCTTTGGCAGAATGCAAAAAACAACAAGGTTCCGTAGCGAATGTAGTTCAAGCAGGTTTGCACAAATACGAAGAAATGGACAAAAATACCACGCTTGAAGGCGAGAAAAAAGTGTTGGCTATTCAACAAGAAATCGAAGAAGCGACTTCATTAGAGTTACCTTCATTGCAAGAAAACTTGCCGGTAATTGCCACTATCGCATCAGTAGGTACATTGGTAGCCTTGTTGGGAACGGTATTGGGTATGATTCGATCATTCTCAGCAATGGCAGCAGCAGGAACTCCTGATCCAAGTGCACTTTCTGCCGGTATCTCTGAAGCCTTGATCAACACGGCTATCGGTATCGGAACCTCTGCGATTGCCGTTATTGCATACAGCTTCTTTACCGCTAAAATTGATAAGTTGACTTATGCAATTGACGAAATAGGATTCTCTATTGCACAAACATTTGCAAGCCGCAACAAGTAATTTCATTATTTAATTCTTAAAGCATTTATAATGCCTAAAGTAGCAATACCAAAGAAAAGTACGTCTGTAGATATGACCGCCATGTGCGATGTATCGTTTCTACTACTTACGTTCTTTATCCTCACATCCAAGTTTAAACCAACGGAACCGGTGCCGATTGATGTGCCGACTGCGCGCTCACAAACAAAAATTGAGGGTGCACTAACGGTATCGGTAGATAAAAATGGGAAAGCCTACTATGGACTTTCGGATCAAACATTACGCGCTACCGCGTTGAATAATTTGATAGAACGTTATGGAGACCGCTATCCTGCTTTGAAACAATTAACCGATGCGCAAAAGGCGAAATTCGCCAATATTGATGTTTGGGGAGCACCGATTGAGCAAATGCCACAGATTCTTTCTATGAACGATGAAACGTTCAAAGAATTTCAAAAGAATCAGGCAGGAATTCCAATTGATTCCGCAAACGAACAATTAGGAGCGTGGCTCATGGCTGGGCGCTATGCCAATCCGAAGATGAAAATTGCGATTAGAGGGGATAAATCAACAAACATTAAAGGCGTACAGCGCGTTATGGAGATTTTCACATCGAATGACGTTCACCGCTTCAACCTGATAACCACTTTGAGCGGAGGCAGCAGCGAAGCAGAAAGCGAAAAAGCAGAATAATCAGGCAAGACATAAATTGTAGAACAAAAAAATAATTTGAAACAATGGCAGAATTAGATACCTCCGGGGGCGGGGGGCACGGACACGGCAAAGGGAAAGTCAGAGCCAAAAAACTGTCCACCCGCGTTGACTTAACTCCCATGGTGGACTTGGCGTTCTTGTTGATTACGTTCTTCATGTTGACGACAACATTGAACAAGCCGTCAGCTATGGAATTGAATATGCCAAAAAAGGACGATGTTGACGACAAAGATAAACCCGAAGTGCGCGAGTGCCAGGTGTTGAATGTGCTTTTGGATACCTTGGACCAAGTTTGGTACTACGAAGGGTTGACGGTAGCAGACGTTCAAAAAACCACTTTCGCGGGCGATGCAGGGATTCGCAAACAGATTTTACACACCAAAAAACGGGTAGAAAAAGAATGCGGTCAAGATAAAACGGGTAAAAATCGTCCGATGATTTGTTTGATAAAACTATTACCCGGTGCCCGCTATAAAAACATGGTGGACATTTTGGATGAAATGGACATCAACCAAGTACCGGTCTATGCGATTCAAGACTATGCGCCTATTGAAAAAGAAGCCATAGATAATGGAGGAAAAGTGAAATCTTTTGCAACAGAGGGCGCTCCTCAAGCAAATTGATTTTATGGAATTTATTTAATCACTGCATCTAAAACATAGAACAGTAAAAAATATGGAAGGAACAGCAAAATCATATTCCGGTTGGTCGTTTAACGATATCGTTTTCGACAAAAGGAATAAAGAATACGGAGCATACTATCTGCGCCAACTTACTCCCAAAAATGCGGGTATCGGGCTGTTGGTAGCAGCCGCATTGGGGATATTGATTGTAGTTGGCAGTTCAATCAACTGGGGCTCTCTGATTCCCGAAAAAGAAGAAAAAGTCATTGAAACCACTGTGACT
>JAEYZB010000056.1 GCA_023428205.1 Bacteroidota bacterium
ACTTTTTACTGTCCATCCTCGCTCCCTCAAGAAATGTGCGATGCCGACTGGATAAAAGTGGATCAAGGCGGCTTTCTCGGCTATTTGTTTTCTACCGAAATTGTAAGAACAATAGCCGTAGATGGAGCTAACCGAAAATGGGTAGGCACATACAATAGCGGAGTGTGGCTGATAAGCGCAGACGGCAAAGAGGAATTATTGCGCTTTACGAAAGACAATAGCGCCTTGCCATCAAATGGTATTATGGATATTTGCATAAATCAAGAAACAGGAGAAGTGTTTATTGGCACAGATTTAGGATTGGTGAGCTACCAGGGCGATGCCATTTTAGGAAAGGAAGATAAAAAAGGAGATGTGCTTGTATATCCAAATCCTGTTCATGCGGATTATTCAGGAGTGATAGCCGTGAAAGGATTGGTAGACGATGCGTATGTAAAAATTGCCGATGCTTCGGGAAAGCTCGTTTATCAAGGACGCGCCAATGGCGGACAAATGGTTTGGGACGGAAAAGGATATGAAGGCGAACGCGTAAAATCGGGAGTTTATTTTGTCTATTCTGACACTGACCTCGGCAAAGGAAAAGCGGTTGCCAAAATCGTTTTATTGAATTGAATACTATGTCCATTTTGAAAAAAATATTTCCCAAAGGGGTAAAAAAAACGAGCAGGATCGCACAATCCGAAGACGTAGGAAAATTTTATGACAATACAACCGATAAATTCATAGAAGTGTATGGCGAAGTTATTCAGGCCTTTCGCACCAACAACATAAATGATTATTTAGATTATACTATACAGAGCGCAGAACTGCAAGACGGACAAATGATTTTAGACGCAGGCTGCGGAGTAGGTGGCCCTGCTTCTTATTTCGCTTCGAAGCTGGATATAACGATTAAAGGAGTGACTATTTCAAAGGAGCAGGCAAAAAAAGCGCAAACAACCCTTGCGGAAAAAAGGCTGAAAGGAACCGTAATTATCCAGCAAGGAGATTATCACAAGATAGATGAAATTTTTGGCGAGAATCAGTTTGACCGAGTGCTTTTTTTGGAATCTTTCGGACATTCAAATAATCAAAAATTATTGATAGAAAAAGCGTTTAAGGTGCTGAAGCCGGGAGGAATACTATACATAAAAGATTTGTTCAAACGCGAACACCCGAATGCAGAAGACGGGAAGAAAATAGATAAAATTGTTTCAGAAATCAATAAAGCCTATTGCTACAATGTACCGGATTTACACGAAGTGCTGAGTATGGTTCGCAGATTGAATTTCATATTACTTTCTCTTAAAACACCGGAAGTAAAAACGGAACAATTTGAACACTTAACGATTTCGAATAATTTTCAGAATTTGTTTGATATAGCGAAAATCATTTCATGGGAAGACTATGTTTTTCCGATTGATTTTTACGAGTTGAAAGTAATGAAACCAACCTTTGACATCAGCAAAGAGAAACATTTATATTTTCTGAACCGTCCGCAATAAAGAGCGATTTTTAAAAGCCTACACATATTCATTTTTTTATTTTATTGCACACTCAAATAGTGAAAAAATATGGCAAATACGGTAAAACAACCGCAACTATTTAAAGGACCGAAGGGAGAAATACACCTCTATGTTTTGTTTGACGCGAATGTGAAACTAAGCTGTATTAGTTCGGCTTTTTTATTTGACTTGGGGAAACCGCAACCACTTAGTCGCCCACGCATTGTCAATACCACTGAAGGATACTCTCTTGAAATAAAAAATGTAATAAAACTTGATTTTTATTTAGATGACCAAATGTTTAGTGAAGAGTTTTTAGTAGTACCAAATCTAACCGAAGAAATAATTTTCGGAGCAACAACTATTCAAAATTTGAACATCAAACTTCATTTTGAGAAAAACTCCGCGACACTTTAGTTTTTTCGTAGCTTTCGTTTCACGTTAAACGGTTCGCATTGGCAAACGAAAAAAAAATATTCCGAATCAATGAATGGTGGAAAGGGAAAGCCGCTCAATTAATGGGCTTGGTATATGTTTTATCTATCTGGTTTCAAATTCCGTTTTCAGCATTCATTTCACTTTCCATATTGTCCATCATTACGATTATGGGCTTTGCATCATTTGGTCATTTAGTCAATGATTTTTTTGACATTGAACAGGATAAAACCGCAGGGAAAAGCAACCTTTTCCAGAACAAAGGGATAGGAGAAATCTTTTTATTCTTCAGCATTGCATTATCCGCAATGCTTATTCCATGGGCATTTTTACCAAATAATTCAATTAGTATCGGACTAATTATTTTTCAAATCACCTTGTTCTTTTTGTACTCGATGCCTTATATCCGTCTGAAAGAAAAAGGAATTGTGGCACTTATTGTTGATGCTCTATATGCTCATGTGGTTCCGTCTGTGTTAGCAACTTATACTTTCATGCTTGCCGCAGAAAAACAAGTTGAAATTTTACCAATTGCTGCGCTTATCGTATGGCAAATGTTGATTGGATTGCGAAATATTTTATTGCATCAGTTCGATGATATGGAAGCTGATCGTAAAGCAGGCAACTATAATTATGTAGCATCACTCACAACTTCCCAATTTCACAACACCATTCACTATCTGAAAATTGCAGAACTGACGAGTGCCATTTTATTTTTTTCCATCATCGCACTTCAGTATTGGGCATTCTGGAGTGTGGGTTTACTTTGCGCGCTTTCGCTGATAATTTACATAGAAAAACTTGACAAAAAATTTCCATACTACAATTGGAAATACTTCCCGAATTTTGTGTACGAAAGCTGGCTCTGTATTATCGTTTTGTGTTTACTTACCGCACTTAATATTTTCTATCTGAGTGTTTTTTTGTTTCATTTAGTTCTGTTTGAATGGAGCGCACTTGTGGTTATGCTTAAATCCACTTTTCATTTCGCAAAACGTATTCTTTCACTCATAGTAAATTACGCTATTTTTTATTCCCTGCTTCTTTTCGGTATCAATCTGAGAAAAGAGAGAATGTCCGCCTGGGAATATTTCAAAAAGCGGAGAGCGCAAAGTTCCTGAGACAGCTCGACAGAAGTGGTGGAGAAAAACGAGCACGTTATACTCCCTTTATATCATCCCGCCAAGTGGGTCAAAAAAACGAGCAGGGTTATGCTGTTTTTTATAGCTTTGCCTTAAACGAACTTTAATGCAATCGAACATTGCCATAAGCGTAAAAAATCTTTCCAAAAAATATCCGCTTCGTCAAATACAAACAGACGAAATCGGCAATCCAATTAACGAGTTTTGGGCATTAAAAGGGGTTTCGTTTGAAATAAAAAAAGGAGACAGTATTGGTATTATCGGGCAAAACGGCAGCGGGAAAAGTACGCTACTGAGAATCTTGGCGGGCGCGACAAAACCAACTTCAGGCAATGTAGAAATCAAGGGGAACGTTGCGAGTATTCTGGACATTGGCGCAGGGTTTCACACGGAGCTAAGCGGCAGAGAAAATGTGTTTATGAGCGGGCAGTCTTTATTGGGTTGCAGCAAAAAAGAAATAGAAAATGTATTCGATGAAATTGTTGCGTTCAGCGGTATCGGAGAATTTATTGACGAACCGATAAAGCACTATTCAAGCGGGATGTACTTGCGTTTAGCCTTTTCTATTATGGCGCATTTGGATTTTGATGTGTATTTGTTCGATGAAGTTTTGGGTGTGGGGGATGCGGCTTTTCGCGAAAAATGTCTTGAGAAAATACAGCAACTTTCACATCAACAGAAAACGTTTTTATTGATTTCTCACAATATGGGAGAAATCGCATAAATATGCAACTCCGCTTATCTTCTTAAGAACGGAGTAATTTCAAATGCTTTGACTATTGATGAAGCCCTTTTGAAATACAACAATATTTCTCAGAAAAGCAAAGTTATTTTCCCTGAATTTGTAAAGCAAGCAAGCGTGACTCTTACGAACGAAATGGGTAAAAAAAACGAATACTTCAGCAACGAAGAAGCAATCTTCATTTCTATCCACAACGTTTTTTCAACGCTATCGAAAGATATAAAAATAGGCATTCGCCTAAGTGACCGATTGAATAATGCCGTGTTTAACCTCAGTCCGATTCTGACCAAAGACGGTATTATAGATATCGATTTTTCTAAAAATCAGTTCTCCACCGAAATTCCGGCATATACACTCAATGCAGGATTTTATACGGTGGATTTGGTTTATTTTGACAACGAAAATGTGATTAATGAAATCAAAAACATTAATTACTTCAAGATAAAACTGGCAGAACGTTTTATGACAGGAAATATGTTAGGTGAAGATGGGGTTTTGATGCCATTTTACACATGGGAAATAAAATAACCAAATAGGATGAGTAAGACACAAATCGGCATATGTATCATTTGGGGATTGCTTTTGACCGGAGGGCATTTTTATTCAAGAAATGTTACGCGTTTTTTCCCTGAATTTATGATGCCGTCTTTTGCAGGCGGGATATTTGCCGAAG
>JAEYZB010000068.1 GCA_023428205.1 Bacteroidota bacterium
CGTCCGTATCATCGCCCACAATTCCTTCTCCCAGCCAAAGCACTTGTTCTTGCCCGTAATATTCGAGTAAGTATTTTTCAATTTCCGCTTGCGATAAATGCGGGTTTCGGTTTTGATTCAAAAGGCAAGCTGTAGTGGTAAGAATCGTTCCTGCGCCATTAAATTCCACGCTTCCACCTTCCATCACAATATTCGGATGAAACACTTTTAATCCAAATTCATTTCCGATTAAAGTCGGAATTATATCATCCAAATCATACGGTGGATATTTATCTCCCCACGCGTTGTAACCCCAATCGACAATCGCTTTTTCGTTTGTTGCTTTATTTATCAGAAATGCAGGTCCGTGGTCGCGGCACCAAGCGTCATTGGTCGGGTGGAAATAAAAAAACACAGATGATAGCGGACAACCCACTAACATCAATTGCTCAATGGCAAAGGCTTTCATTGCTTCATCGGCAACATTGATGCAAACTTGCTGGTTTTTTGCCACCACTTTGATGAACTCGCAATAAGGCGCGTAAACCGTTTCAATTTTACCCGGCCAACTGGCTTCTTTGTGGATCCACGAAAGCCACATAGCACGCTGTGGTGCAAACTCGGCAGGGAAAGAAAATCCTAACGCACGAGGCGTTTCCATTTCTGTAAATATTTTTTTTGTATTCATTTTCGAGCCGTAATTATAAAAATAAAAAAGGGCGTATCAAATACGCCCCTGCTGTACCCGGGAAGGGACTTGAACCCCCACACCTTTCGGCTCTCGCACCTGAAGCGAGCGCGTCTGCCATTTCGCCACCCGGGCATGACTTTGCGCACAAACCTTTTCATCAACAACAGTTGAATTCCGCCTGAACGGAATAGGTCTCAGATGCCGCGAATATAACGCAGATAATGAAATTGAGAAATGAAAGTTAGAGGAGTTATTCTTCTGCTTCCGCAAGCATTTCGCCAGACGAAGCGCTTATCAGTTTGAAAATCGGTTGCACATTGTACACCGATTTATTGAAGCGGTTGGATAAAATGATAACCGTAAGAGAGTCTTGAATATTGCGATAAAAAACCGTGTTATTGCCGTGCCACCAACCGTTGTGATACACCGTGTAGGTGTTGTCCGGTTGTTTTATCAAGCGCCAGCCGTAGCCGTAATTGCGAACTCCGGGACGCTCAAAACTCTGTGGAGAATAGGCTTCTTTCTGCATTACAGAGCCAATCAAAGTGTTTTGGTAAAATGACAAGTTCCAACGATACATGTCAGCTGCACTGGAATATATTCCTTTGTCGCCATAAATGCCATCATACGGATCATCTTTTTGTTTCACGCAGTTTGCGCCATAACTCAGTGCATATTTTGCCGGTGTTTTTCCGCGTGCGTCAAAAACCCACGTATTTTTCATGCCAAGCGGCACAAAAAAAGTTTCTTTCATATATTGCGGAAAAGGCTCGCCCGTTACGCGCTCTACAATACTTGCCAGCAACGCATAATTTGTATTAGAATATTCAAAACGAGTGTTGGGTTTGTAAGTTCCTTCCAAACGCGGATGTTTTTGCATGATGGCTATAAGGTCGTCATTGCTCATATAGCCTTTGCGGGCATCCCACAAAGCATTGCAGAAATACAAGTAGTTTGGCAATCCGCTACGATGCGAAAGCAGGTCTTTTACGCGTACATTGCGATAGGGAAAATTCGGGAAGAAAGAACCAAGTGTGTCCTCCAAACTGATTAATCCTTTTTCTACTAAGTGTAAAACGGCTGTTGCTGTGAATGTTTTAGAAACCGATGCTAATTGAAAAGAAGAGAGTGTGGAAAGCGTATCTTTGGTCGTGAAGTTTTCATACCCGAAAGCGCCTTGGTAATATACTTTATCGCCTTTTGCTACCAATACCGTGCCATTAAATTGTCCGTATTTGTGGCGGCTTTGGAAAAATGAATCCAGTCGGTCATAAATCGGGGAATGCACCACCGGCAACGCTTCCGCGCGATTGGCGTTGGTGTTCCATTCAAAAAGTTGTGAGGCGCGAGCCTGCGAACTGTGTTGGCACTGGAAGGCAATACTCATCACCAATAATAACATCGAAAAATTCTTCGCTAATGCTTTCATTGCGGCACGAATATAGAAAAAATGAGATATTCTGATAGCCGTTAGCCACTTTCCTGAAAAAAATGCCGATAAAAATAGACAATGATGTAGCTGTAAGAAACTCGAAATAATCCAATAAGTGGTTGAAAAAAACGAGCAGGATTTTATTTGCGACTTACCACTTTGGTAGCTGAGCGATGTCGAAGTTATGACTTACGACTAAGTTTTTATCTTCGCCCCGCTATGAGTAAAGAAAATACGCAAGTGGATTTGCAAGACATTATTTCGCATTGTAAAGAATATGGTTTCATTTTTCCGTCTTCTGAAATTTATGACGGATTAGGCGCGGTTTATGATTACGGAGCGTACGGAGTGGAGCTGAAACGAAACATTCAGGACTACTGGTGGAAATCGATGGTGCAATTGAATGAAAATATTGTAGGTATTGATGCCGCAATTTTTATGCACCCGAAAACGTGGAAAGCGAGTGGACACGTAGATGCCTTCAACGATCCGTTGATTGATAATAAAGATTCCAAAAAACGCTATCGTGCGGATGTGTTGATAGAGGAAGCGATGCAAAAAATCGAAGCGAAAATTGATAAAGAAGTAGAGAAAGCGGAAAAGAAATTTGGTGAAACGTTTGACAAAGCTATGTTTCTGCAAACGAATCCGAATGTGGTGCGCAACAAACAAAAAGTAGATGAAATCGAAGCGCGTTTCAAAAAAGCGTTGGAGGCGAGCGACCTAGCGGAAATCAAACAAATCATTGTGGATTTGGAAATTGTTTGTCCGATTAGCGGAACGCGAAATTGGACGGATGTTCGCCAATTCAATTTGATGTTTTCTACGCAAGTGGGTTCAGTAGCAGACGAAGCAGATACAATTTATCTGCGACCGGAAACGGCACAGGGTATTTTCGTGAATTTTCTGAATGTTCAGAAAACTTCCCGCCAGCAAATTCCGTTTGGTATTGCGCAAGTTGGAAAAGCGTTTCGCAATGAAATTGTAGCGCGCCAATTCATTTTCCGCACCCGCGAATTTGAGCAGATGGAAATGCAATTTTTTGTGCGCCCCGGCACCGAAATGGAATGGTACAACCAATGGAAAGAAGCACGTATGAAATGGCATAAATCGCTCGGTTTTGCTGACGACAAACTGAAATTTAAAGACCACTTGAAAACGGCTCACTACGCGAATGCTGCGGTGGATATTGAATATAATTTTCCTTTTGGTTTCAAAGAAATGGAAGGCATTCACTCGCGTACGGATTATGATTTGACACAACATCAAAATCTGTCCGGCAAAAAACTACAATACTTCGATCCGGAGTTGAATCAAAGTTATGTGCCGTATGTTGTGGAGACTTCAGTGGGGTTGAACAGAACGTTTTTGGCGGTCATGTGCAACTCTTTTGAAAATGAAAAACTGGAAGACGGCTCAGAGCGTGTCGTGTTGCGACTTCCTGCATTTTTAGCCCCGATAAAAGTGGCTGTTTTGCCGTTGATGAAAAAAGACGGCTTGGCGGAAAAAGCACAAGAAATTTATGATGATTTGAAGTTTGAAACGAACTGCTTCATTGAAGAAAAAGATGCGATTGGCAAACGTTACAGACGACAAGATGCTATCGGTACGCCATATTGTATTACGATTGACCACCAAACGTTGGAAGATAATACGGTAACGTTACGTGACCGCGATACGATGAAACAAGAGCGCGTTTCTATTGCGCAATTGAAAGCTGTGATTGCAGAGAAAACGGATTGGAGAAAGGGGCTAAGGTAGTCTTGCTCGTTTTTTTCGACCATTTTTATAGTCGCTTTTGCAACTCCTCCAAAAAACTCTTCAGGTTTTTTAGCGTATTTATCGCTTGGTATTTGTCTGTAGATTGCGAATAAGCGCGAAGTTGTGCACGTGCGCCTTCAATGGTAAATCCTTTTTCTTTCAGCAACATTTGAATGGTTCGTAAAAGCGCGAGATTTTCTTTCGTGTACAATCGCGCTCCGCTTCGGTCTTTTCGGATTTGTAAATCAGGGAATTCCGATTCCCAAAAGCGTAGTTGAGAGGCATTCACGTCCAAAAGCGCAGCCGCTTCGCTGATGCTGAAATAGTGTTTATCAGGATGGATTTCTTTTTCGGACATTGGCGCAAAGTAAGGAAAATCTTGGTTTTCTATGGAAAATAACGGTAAATATCTGCTGTAGAAATTATCAATATATTTGCTTTTCAAAGTATGGCGACTAAGCAAAAGAAAATAGCACAGGCAAAAAAGGATTCTGCTGTTCAGCCGAAATTTTTTATCAGCAATAAACAAGCGTGGTGCGTTTTAGCGGGTATTTGTTTGACAACCTGCATTATCTACTTCAATGCATTGTCTTTTGATTTTCTGCATGTATGGGACGATCATGCATACATAACCGAAAATAAAGCGATAAGAGGCTTGCAATGGCAAAACATTAAATTATTTTTTACGGAATTCTACGCGGCAAATTATCACCCGCTTACGGTTTTGTCCTATGCCATTGAGTATAAATTTGTCGGAGAGAATGCATGGTTATATCACTTTGATAATATTGTTCTGCATATTTTCAATACAATATTAGTGTTCATTTTCATTAGGAAAATATCACCCGAAACGCAGATTGTTGGCTTGATTACTGCTGCTTTTTTTGCAGTACATCCGATGCATGTGGAATCTGTGGCTTGGGTTGCTGAACGGAAAGATGTTTTATATACATTTTTCTTCTTGCTGTCGCTTATTTTTTATGTTGATTATATCAAAACCAATGAGGTTCGTTTCGTTTTTTTATCGGGCGTATTTTTTCTCTTGTCTTGTTTAAGTAAGCCGGCTGCAGTTGTTTTACCGTTGGTATTATTTTTGTTGGATTATTATTTAGGCAGAAAATTCGAATGGAAGGTTGTTGCAGAAAAATTGCCGTTTCTGGCAATTTCTTTAATGTTTGGCATGATTGCATTTCGCTCGCAGGAAGTGGCAATGCCAATTGAACAGTATAGCTATTTTTTTAATCGCGTACTTCTCGCGTCTGATTCATTTATTGCCTATATCGCAAAAGCAATAGTTCCTGCAAATCTGTCGGCATTCTATCCTTATCCGAAAGAATTCACGGCTACATTGCCAATAAGCTATTATCTGTCACTTTTTTTAGTGGGAGTGATTGTATTC
>JAEYZB010000117.1 GCA_023428205.1 Bacteroidota bacterium
CGTGAGTTTATTTTTTGTGCTGGTATGGTTCGGAGCGCATTTTGAAGAAATCAGCGCAAACCTTTTGAGAGGACAACCGATTCCTACACCTCATTCACATATTCGCTTTAGCTTACTGCTTGTCATGGCATTTTTCTGTTCAATATGGTTGAGAAAAACGAGCAGATGGTGGTGGCTCATCGCATTCTATCTATTTATCGGAATTCATATTTTGAGTGTGCGAAGCGCGCTGATGTCATTATATGTCGGGATATTATTTTTTGCTGTTCGTTTTATTTTCAACGAACAGAAAGTATTAGGCTTGGTGATTGTCGTCAATACGTTTGTTTTACTGGTGGTTGCCTACACCCACGTCCCGTCTCTTCAAAATCGACTGAACTTTATGAAATACGATTTTGAACAATGGCAAGCGGGAAACATCGAAGGAAATTCGGACGGCATGCGGCTTGCGTCTATACAATCAGGATGGGAGTTGTGGCGCGATAACTTTTGGACCGGTGTAGGGGTGGGTGATATCAAGCAAGCGTCTGCCCAAACTGTACAGGCAAACTATCCGTCTATTTCCGATGAGAAAAATTTGAAAATGCCCCACAATCAATTTTTGTGGACGGCATGCGCCTCAGGCGTGTTCGGGTTAGTGGCTCTGCTGTTTGTTTTCTTCTTTCCGATATGGCATTTTCGCCATGAAATGGATTGGCTATTTCTAGTAATGCAACTGCTTTTTTTCACTGCTTTCATGGTGGAATATATGCTGGAGGCACAAGTGGGAGGCACATTTTATATATTGTTTCAATCGCTGTTTTACAGCTATTATAGTGGCGTACAAATGGGAGAAAAAAACGAGGAAGATTGATACATTAGCACACTTTTTAGTGAAAATATGAAAACATTCCTCACGGCTATATTTTTAATGTTCGCATTCACTACTAATGCACAGAATATACTTGAATGGGATAGCACATATCAGTTACAATTTACAGACTTCCAAAATCCAACCACGAAAATTGGAGGCGGGAATATGTTTAGTTTATATTCAGGTGCTTCGTTTGATTTCGCCTATTCAATGAATACGATTGAATTTGCATTTTCAAAAAATTTCAATTCCAAGGTAAATTGCACTTTTAATCGTGATGCCGCATCAATGGTTGCCCCTGATAAAGAAATGGCAGAAGCTTTACTGGCATTCGCTCGCTACGATTTTGATTTAGCAGAATTATACGCCCGAAAATTCCGAAAGAAATTGTTTGAAGAAAAAGATGTGCTTTCAGAAGGCAACTTTTATCAGTCCATCTATAATGATATTAAAAAGGAACATGTGGAGCGGCATACTACCGCAGGACAATTGACAAATCTTGGAATGACGAAAGAAAAACTACAAGAACTTCATCAACAAATAAGAGACGAAATTCAACAGCTGGCAGACTATTGCAAAACCTGTAAGCCTATAAAAAAGAAATAAATAGGTTTAAAAACCTATCCCATTTTTACACTCATTTTCAGCAACTTACAAGCACTCGTGAAAATAAATGCCGGGAAATATTTGGCGAAAGGGTAAGTAATTCTACTTTTGCAGTCCATTTTTCAAAAAACTAATAGAAAACAATAGATAATGGACGCATTAAGTTACAAAACAAAATCGGTGGCAGCGCACGAAGTAAATCGTGAGTGGTTCATCGTTGATGCCGAAAATCAGACCTTGGGTCGTTTGGCTACAAAAATTGCTTCGGTTCTTCGTGGTAAACACAAACCGACATTTACTCCTCACTCAGATTGTGGTGATTATGTGATTGTGTTGAACAGCGCGAAAGTTCGTTTGACAGGAAACAAAATGAACACCAAAGACCGCGTTCACTACACGGGCTATCCGGGTGGACAAATTGCTCGTTCTCCAAAAGAAATTTTGGCGAAAAAACCGAATGAATTGTTGGAACTTGCCGTAAAAGGTATGTTGCCAAAAACAAGTTTGGGGCGTCAATTATTCCGTAAACTATTTGTGTATGCAGAAGCTGAACACCCGCATACTGCACAAAAACCTAAAGCATTATAATTATGGCAGAAAATAAACAGACCGTAGGTCGCAGAAAAGCAGCCGTAGCGCGTGTTTCTATCAAAGCAGGCAAAGGCGAAGTTATTGTAAACGGAAAAGATTACAAAGTTTATTTCTCAGTAGAACACTTGCAACGTAAAATAGAAGCAGTGTTGGCTACTGGTGAAGCAGTCGATAAATTTGACATCACCGCAAACGTATTTGGCGGAGGTGTAAAAGGACAGGCAGAAGCGGTAGTATTAGGCATTGCTCGTGCATTGGTAAACGATAACGCTGAAACTCGTCCGGCTTTGAAAAAAGCAAAATTGCTTCGTAGAGATGCTCGCGTGGTAGAACGTAAGAAAACAGGTTTGCGTAAAGCACGTAAGAAAGAGCAATTCTCGAAACGTTAATATTTGGTTGAACAATTTAAAGAGAAAAAGAATATGTCAAAAATATCTCATCAGGAATTACTGGAAGCAGGTGTACATTTTGGTCACTTGCGCAGAAAATGGAATCCGAAAATGTTGCCTTATATTTTCGCGGAGAAAAAAGGCGTTCACGTTATCGACTTGAACAAAACATTGGATAAATTGGAAGAAGCGGCAGCCGCTGCAAAATCCATTGCCAAATCAGGCAAAAAAGTATTGTTCGTAGCAACAAAGAAACAAGCGAAAGAAGTAGTGCGCGAAGCAGCCGCTCGTGTAAATATGCCTTTCGTAACTGACCGTTGGTTAGGTGGAATGTTGACCAACTTTACGACTATCCGCAAATCCATCAAAAAAATGCAAGGCATTGACAAAATGTTGGTGGACGGAACATTGGAGAACGTAACCAAAAAAGAAAAATTGGTTCTTTCTCGCGAAAAAGAAAAAATGGAACGCGTATTGGGCGGTATCGCTAACTTGAACCGTGTGCCGGCAGCGGTGTTCTTAGTGGACATCGGACACGAGCACATCGCGTTGAAAGAAGCACAACGTTTGAACATCAATACTTTCGGAATCGTAGATACAAACTGCGACCCGACTAAAATTGATTTCGCTATTCCGGGAAATGATGATGCTTCAAAATCTATCTTCATTTTGACAAACTACATCGCTGATGCGATTGCAGAAGGTTTGGCAGAACGTGCTGACAGCAAAGATGAAGAAGTAGAAGAAGAAGTAACTGAACGTATCCGTTTCAGCGAAGAAGAAACGCGTGATAAAGACAAAAAAGGCGGAGCAGGAGCAAGAAAACGCAGCGGAGGCGGAGCCGGAAAAAGCAAACCGGGAGGAGTTAGAAGATAAGAAAACCTTATAACATAACAACGAGCAAACCGCTGATTAGCTTTTTCAAATTGCTGATTATCGGTTTGCTTTTTTATTAAACAAAAACAATAAAAAATAAAACAATGAGTACTACAGTTCAAATTACAGCAGCATTAGTAAACGAATTGCGCACCATGACGGGCGCAGGATTGATGGATTGCAAAAAAGCGTTGACCGAATCGAATGGCGACATTAAAGCGGCTTTCGATTACTTGCGTAAAAAGGGCGCGAAAATTGCCGAATTGCGCGCAGGTCGCGAATCAACCGAAGGTTGTATCGTAGCCTTGACTTCGGAAGATGCAAAAACAGGCGTAGTTTCTTACGTTTCTTGCGAGACTGATTTCGTATCGAAAAACGAAGAATTCCGTGCATTCGCAACAGCCATTGCAGAAACAGCGTTGAAAGCAGGCGCTTCTACGAAAGAAGA